>SLBH01000200.1 GCA_007126415.1 Spirochaetales bacterium | reverse complement strand
TGTCTCACATGGCTGAAATTGCAATTCGCGAGGCGCTTCGCCAAGCTATCGATGAAGAGATGGAGCGAGACGAGCGCGTACTAATAATGGGAGAGGAGGTCGGCGAGTACGAAGGCGCCTATAAGGTAACTCGCGGCCTGCTGGATAAATACGGAGTTCCACGTGTTATGGACACCCCCATCGCGGAGCTCGGGTTCACCGGCCTGGGGGTGGGCGCCGCGCTCGGGGGGTTGCGGCCGGTTGTGGAGTGGATGACCTTCAACTTTTCGCTGCTCGCGCTCGATCAGGTCATCAACAACGCCGCAAAGATGCGGCATATGTCGGGCGGGCAGTTGAGCTGTCCGATCGTGTTTCGTGGCCCGAACGGGCCGGCCGAGTATCTTTCTTCACAGCATTCGCAAGCGCTGCAGAGCTTCTACGCGCATGTGCCCGGCATCAAGGTTGCGGCGTTCTCAAACCCGTACGACGCGAAGGGGCTTCTCAAGAGCGCAATTCGCGACGACAACCCGGTTGTTCTGCTCGAGAGCGAGATGATCTACGGTCTCACCGGTGAGGTTCCCGAGGAAGAGTACCTCGTTCCGATCGGCGAGGCACGCGTTATGCGCGAAGGAACCGACGCAACCGTGATATCGTTCTCGAAGCCGGTGCATTACTGCATGCGCGCGGCCGATGAGCTCGAGAAGGAAGGTGTCTCGGTTGAGGTTATAGATCTACGCTCGCTGAGGCCGCTGGACGAAGCTGCGATCTACGCCTCGGTGCGAAAGACAAACCGCGCGGTGGTGGTCGACGAAGCCTGGCCGGTGGCGAGCGTTGGGTCGCACCTCGGCTGGCTGATCTCGAAGAACTGCTTCGACGATCTCGATGCGCCGGTAGAGTTGGTGAGTTCCGAGGATGTGCCGATGCCGTACAATCATAACATGGAGCTTGCGGTGCAGCCCTCTAGCGAGAAGATCGTCGCTGCAGTGAAGCGCGCCGCTTATATGGATTGAGGATACACGATTATGGCTGAGAAGGTATTGATGACCGCGCTCTCTCCCACGATGGACGAGGGCTCGATTGTTTCTTGGAGCAAGAAAGAAGGCGACAGCGTCGCCGCCGGGGATGTGCTCTGCGAGGTCGAGACCGACAAGGCGAGCATGGACTACGAGTCTACCCAGGAAGGCACGCTGTTGAAGATTACCCGCGGCGAAGGCCAGACCGCGAAGGTCGGCGAGGTGATCGGAATCATCGGCGAACAGGGCGAGGACATAACCGAGCTTGTTCAGGCGGCCGAGTCCGACGCCGCCGCGTCCGAGGCGGACGGGGCAGAGGCAGACGGGGCAGAGGCGGAAGCGTCCCGGGGAGGCGCCGAAACCGAAGCTGCGGCTGAACCTACGGGAGCCGGAGCCGGCAACGCGGAAGGCGCCGCGCCCGAAGCGCGAGGAGGCGCCGAAGGCTCCGCGGAACCCGGGGGCGCACCGCCTCCGCCCGCTGCCGACGGGGAGCGTATCAAGGCCTCACCGCTCGCGCGAAAGCTCGCCGAGCAGCGCGGGATAGACCTGCGGCGGGTGGCGGGCAGCGGCCCCGGCGGACGAATCGTGAAAGACGATATCGAGAACTACACGCCGGCCGCCGGGGCGGAAGCGTCGCGTGCGGCACCGGGCGCCGCCGGGGCAGGCGTGTACGGGGCGACGCTCCCGGCGCAGGACGAATCTATTCCGGTTTCGCGTCGCCGCGCCGTGATCGCGAAACGCCTCGCGGAATCGAAGTTCAGCGCGCCGCATTTTTACCTCACGTTGTCGGTCGACATGGAGCAGGTGATGACCGCGCGCGCCGGTCTCAATCGCGAACTACCCGAGAAGGCCGGGCTGAACGCGTTCTTTATCAAGTTTGCTGCCGAAGCGATCAAACGCCATCCGGTTGTGAACTCCACCTGGAAGGGCGACTCTATCCTGCAGCACGGAAGCGTCGATATTGGGCTTGCGGTCGACGCGGGCGCCGGCCTTATCACGCCGGTGTTGCGGAACTGCGGCGCAAAAGGTATCGCCGAGATAGACACCGAGCTCAAACAGCTCATCGAGAAAGCGCAAGACGATGCGCTGCAGCCGGAGGACTACACCGGCGCAACCTTCACGATCAGCAATCTCGGGGCGTTCGGTATCGAGGAGTTCACCGCGATCATCAATCCGCCGGGATCTGCGATACTCGCGATCGGCAAAACGCAGAAAACCGCTGTGGTGGACGAGGACGACGACCTGATCGTGCGCCCGATGATGAAGATGACGCTCTCCTGCGATCATCGCGTGATCGACGGGGCCGCCGGTGCAAGGTTTCTCAACGATCTCAAGCAGATGATGGAACAACCCTACCGGGTTCTGTTTTAAGGAGGGCAGCATGGCAGGATACGACTATGATCTGGTAGTGATCGGCGCCGGCCCCGGCGGCTACGTCGGGGCGATACGAGCGGCACAACTCGGGCTCAAGGCCGCGGTGGTTGAGAAAGACAAGCCGGGCGGGGTCTGCCTCAATATCGGCTGCATTCCCTCCAAGGCGCTCATCCATCAAGCCGAGGTGTTTGGGCACGGCGCCGAGCTCGAGAAGCTCGGCGTGAAGCTCGATTACAAAGGGTTTGAGTACAAGAAGGTTCAGAAGAAATCGCGCACCGCGGCCGACAAGCTCTCTAAGGGTGTTCAGTTTCTGCTCAAGAAAAACAACATCGAGTACATTTCCGGCGACGCGCGGGTCAGCGGTAAGCACGAGGTCACGGTCGACGGTAAGCAGAAGCTTTCGTGCAGGAACATCATGGTTGCCACCGGCTCGCAGCCTCGTGAGCTGTCGGGCTTTGAGTTCGACGAAGAGCGCGTGCTTTCCTCCACCGGTATCCTGATGATGACCGAGCTGCCGAAGCGGCTGGTCATTCTCGGTGCCGGCGCGATCGGGATGGAGTTTGCGCACGTAATGAACGCGTTCGGCGTTGAGGTTACGGTTGTTGAGATGCTCGACAGCGTACTCCCGATCGAAGACGCCGAGGCGGTGGAGGTTATCGCTAAGGCGTTCAAGAGCCGCGGGATCACGATGCTGACCGGCGCTAAGGCGTCTGCACTCGAGCGCGGCGATAAAGAGCTCAAGCTCACGATAGAGCACGGCGGCAAGAGCGAGACGATCGCTTGTGACAAGCTGCTGGTGGCGGTGGGGCGCGCGCCGAACGGCGCCGAACTTGGTCTCGAGGAGCTCGGCGTCACGGTCGAGAAGGGCTTCATCGAGGTCGGCGACTACTACCGTACCGCGGTTGAGAGCATCTACGCCGTAGGCGACGTGATCGCGACCCCGCTGTTGGCGCACTGGGCGATGAAGGAAGCCGAGATCGCGGTGGAGCACATGGCGGGCCACGAGGGTGAGCCGCGTTTGCCCGACGAGCTCGGACCGTCCGCTGTCTACACCGTGCCCGAGATCGGGAGTTTCGGCCCAACCGAGCAGCGTGCCAAGGAGCTTGGGCTGAAGTTCGAGAAGGCGGTGTTCCCGTATCGCGGCGCCGGCAAGTCGGTAGCGGTGGAGCAGCCGGAAGGGCTCGTTAAGCTGTTGTACCACGCCGAGACGCACGAGATCATCGCCGGGCACGTGGTAGGAGCAAACGCAACCGAGCTGGTGCACGAGTTGCTGCTCGCGAAGAAGGGCGAACTGCTGCCGGAGGATATCGCTACGATGGTACACGCCCATCCAACGCTCTCTGAGGCGGTTATGGAAGCGGCTCGAACCGCCGAGGGTTGGCCGATCCACGCGTAATCGCGGCGCCGCCGGCGGCGAGTCTGCGGCCGGGCGTTTGTGGCCGGCGGCGCTTTTACTAATGGTGGAAATCTGATACCTTAGCAACGCTGTGGATCATCAGAAGGTAAATACCGCTCTACTATTCACCATCGCGGTCGTCGCGGTTGGGTCGGTGCTCGCAATTACCGGTACCATCGTAATCCCGTTCGTGATCGCGGTGATGCTGTACTTTCTGGTCGCGCCGGTGGTGCAGGTGCTCGCGCGGATGCACGTGCCGCGCGGACTATCGATCCTGATCGTGCTGATCATGGTGCTTGCGTTCGGTTTCCTGATCGGGTTGATCTTGTACTCGAGCGTACAGGCATTGCTGCGCGAGTTTCCGCGCTATCAGGTACGGTTCATCGAGATCCTCACCGACTTGACCACGCGCTTTGAGCTGCCCGACGAAGTCCTCGACCAGTTCGACCTCACACGTACGGCGCGTTTCTATCTGTTGTCGCTCTCCGGTAACTTCATGAGCTTCGTGAGCGGTCTGGTTATCGTGCTGGTATTCCTGCTGTTCTTGCTGCTCGAGAAGCCGTATCTCAAGTCTAAGCTCATGCAGGCGTTGAAGGATCACACCACGCGCAAGATCGCGATTGTGTTCGAGCATATCAACGACGAGATCGGCCGCTACTTGCGCGTTAAGCTGCTGATCAGCGCGCTCACCGGCTCGATCGTATACGTCGCTTTCAACATCATCGGGGTTGATTTTCCGTTCGTTTGGGCGATTCTAACGCTCCTGTTCAACTTCATTCCGAATCTCGGGTCTATCATGATCACGGTACTCAGCGTTTTGTTCGCGGTGCTGCAGTTCGCTCCGGACTGGAACCCGGTGCTTGCAACCGCGATCACGATGACGCTCAGCCAGTTCACGATCGGCAACGTGCTCGATCCCAAGCTCGTTGGGCAGAGTCTAAACCTGAGTCCGGTCATTATTCTGATCTCGCTGTTGTTTTGGGGCTGGTTATGGGGCCCAATCGGTATGTTTTTAGCGGTACCGTTGACGGTCGCAATGAAGATCACCTTCGAGAATATCCCGGCGTTGGAGCCGGTCGGCATACTGATGGGAACCGGCAACTACAAACGACGCAAGCGCTCGATCCCGTGGTCACGCCGAGGCCTCACCGCAAACGGAAGCACGGTGAATACCAACAACGACGAATACAACAAGGACAGTTAGACAACACAGCACTATGGAAAAGAAACGAATTCTCACCGGCGACCGCCCGACCGGCAAGCTACATCTCGGACA
>SLBH01000361.1 GCA_007126415.1 Spirochaetales bacterium | reverse complement strand
TCAACCCCAAGATTTCGCGTTTTGCAGCGCGTTTGATTCGCATCTGCATGCGGGTTAAGCGCAAGCGTCGCTACCAGAGCCTTGACCCGGTGCTTCGTCTTCTCGACAAACGCACCGCGTATAAGAACGCCGCCGATCCGGCGGTGCGCCTCCAGCAGTTCATCGCCGGAACTTGGCGACCGCCGGTTCGTCCCTCGCGCGTGAAACGCGCGCTGGCGATTGCTGCGGCGCTACTCGCACCTGCGCTTGTGGCAACCGGCATCTACGCGTATCACAGCGGGTACTATCACGAGCTCATCCACGCCGATGAGTACGGCGCGGCGAACCTTATGGTGCGCGTCGAGAGGAACGGCCGCGAACCGCAAGACCTCGGGCTGCGTGCAACGGTTTACGAGGTTTCAAACAGCGTTGTCGGCGACGAGGCGTACGTGGTCACCGGCTTTCGAGAGCGCAGCGAGCACGAGAGCGCCGACTATCGGGTGGTGAGTAGCGAGCGGCTCTACCTTCCGGCCGGCTCATATCGCGCCAAGTTCGAGGCTGCCGACACGGTGTTCTGGCGGTCGTTCGACGTGGCGCCGCGCCGCGAACAGCGCACCTCAACGCGTTGGGCCGACGGTCGCCGGGTTGAGGCGGTGCTCGAAACGCCTGATTCCGAGCCGCTTCGCATCCGCACTCGGGTGGTAGACGCAGCAACCGGGCGACGCATGCTCGACGGGTATACCGTGCGGGTGCGACTACGCGGGCTCTGGCGAGACCTCGAGGAGGTCGAGCCCGAGGCGCTGCAGTCGGGGCAGGCGTATCGCTTCCGGGTTACCGCGGAGGGGTACGAACCGCAGGAGTACAACCTCCGCTTCGAGCGGCATCAGTCGCGCTTGGTGCTCGACGCCGAGTTGCAGCCCCGCGGTGAGTAATGAGAAACGATCGGGCGCGATAGGGAGTAGGGAGTAGCAAACATGACACTGTTTTGGAAACGATTGATTATCTGTGCGCTCGGTGTGTTGGCGGGAGTGTTGGTCTGGCCGGTAATGGAGTTGTTTCTGGCGCAGCAGACACAATTCCCGAACTACTTGGTGTTCAGCGTCGCTTCCGGGGCGGCGTTCGGGCTTCTGTTCGGGGTGTTCCTCGGTACCGCCGAAGGCATCATCGCCGGCAGCAATCATCGTATCATGGTTGGAGCCGGCACCGGGGCGGCGCTTGGGCTGCTCGGTGGGATGTTGGGGTTTGTCGTGGGCCAGGCGGTGCTGTTTGTGGTGGGCGAGCTCGTTCTCATTCAGGAGCAGGATGTGCGCACGATCGGTTTCCCACTCGCGCGCGCGCTCGGCTGGGCGGTGCTCGGGTTGTTTGTGGGCTCAACCGAAGGCATCCGCGTGCGCTCGCTGCGCAAGCTCGCGATGGGTGTGGCCGGCGGCTTCCTCGGCGGTTTCCTCGGTGGTGCGGTCATTGAGTACGGGAGCGTCCATGTGGAACAGGCCGCGGTGGTTCGCTTCGCGGGGCTGGTGCTGCTCGGCGCTGCGATCGCGTTGTTCCACGCCTTGATCGAGCGGCAGCTCTCGCTTGGGGTGCTTCGGTTGTTGAACGGCCGCTTCAAAGGCAAGGAGTTCGTGATCAATCAACGTCGCGCGGTGATCGGTAGCGGAGCCGGCGCCGACTTCATCATCAAAGGCTACCGCGACGTGCTCGAGCGGCACGCACGGTTGCGTTACAAGAATCACGAGCTCTATATTGAGCCGCTCGAGCCACAACAGGCCGGCGGCGTGCTCGTTAACAACCGGCCGATCGCGGAGCAACGCCTCAAGTACGAAGACGTTATCAAGATCGGAAGCGCCAAGCTGTTTTTCCGCCACGAGTGAGGGCGGGATAGTGAGGGCGGCATTATGGAACCGCCGAGAGTGCGAGGAGTGTAAGCGATGAACACAGTCAAGTTTCTGTTACCGGTGTTGCTTCTGGGGCTCATTTCTCCGTTTGCGGTTGCCGAGGCCGAGATTACCCAGATAGACCCAAGCCGCATGCTCACTCGGCAGCAGGTGGATGTCTACGTGGATATTGATGAAGCGGCGGGGGTACCGCCCGAAGGTGTTACCGGAGATGAGTTTCGGTTGTACGAATCTCCCGACGGGGAGCAGTTCAGCGAGATTCGGACCTTCGGTCTGAGCACCGTCGCCGATCGCGACGCGGGCGTTACGTTTTTTCTCTTGATCGACAACTCCGGGAGTATGTACGACACCATAGACGACGAGCCTACCGACGACCCTGAAGAGATGCGGATCACGCACGCGAAGCGCGCGATACGCGTGTTCCTCGACAGCGTCGATCATCCCCGAGATAGGGTCGGGCTCGCGTCGTTCAACACGTTTTACCACAAGCATTCGCAGCCGATCGAGAGCCGGCTGCAGATCGAGCGCCTCCTGGATGAGATAGACCGTCCGGGGCCCGGTGAGGGCTTCACCGAGCTCTACAAAGCGATTATCGAGGCCTCTCGCGAGCTCAGCGACGAGCGGGGGCGAGTCGTCCTGATCGTTCTGTCTGACGGTGAAAACTTTCCGTTCACAGTGCACCGGCGGCAACCTCATCCTGAGTTCGGAACGCATGTCTACGACTATTCCGAGAGCATCGAGCAGCTCGAACTCGACGGCATATCGATGTTCGGTATTCATTTTGGAACCGAACAAGAGGATAACCTCGAAACTATAGCACGGAGAAGCGGCGGCCGCGTGTTCGACGCTCGCGATGATAGCGAGCTCGCCGAGGTATACCTCGCGATCCGCGAGCGCGTACTGCGCGAGTACGTTTTGACCTATCGGCCGACGATGGAACCGGCCGAGCGCAAGTACGTGCAGGTAGAGTACGCCG
This sequence comes from Spirochaetales bacterium, assembly GCA_007126415.1. Taxonomy (GTDB): domain Bacteria; phylum Spirochaetota; class Spirochaetia; order DSM-27196; family SLAA01; genus B1Sed10-166. The sequence continues at coordinate 2,200 of SLBH01000361.1, read as the reverse complement.
GCAGTCGAACGAGACCGAGGAGCTACTACGCCGGTACGATCCTCGGCACCAGCCCGAGCGAGATAGGCCCGTGGTTGCTCGCGCCGGTCTTGGCGGCGCTTGCGCTATGGGCCTTGATCCGTCGGCTTCGATTTCAGAACAAGCGAAGCGATGCGAATCTGGAACTGCTGTCGGGGGGGCGAGCGGCGACGCGTATGTTCTCGTTACCGCAGGGGCGTACCGTGATCGGGGGAAGCGATAACGCCGACCTTACGGTTCACGGCGCTCCCTCTATGCGCGCGCATCATGCCACGGTGGTGTACGACGAGAAGACGCGCAGGTACCGAGTAGAGAGCGAGAGCGAGATCACGGTCAACAATCAGCCGGCTACCAAGCAAGATCTTGAACCGGGGGATGTGCTGAACATCGGCGGAACGATTGTGGTGTTCGACGAGGGGGTGGCCGGCGGCGACCGCGAAACCGAGAGCAACCGCGCCGAAGACAACGAGAAGCGTTAATCGGCGCGAGCGCCGCCGGCCTCGCCGGTTTCGCGGTGAAACTCCACGTTGAAGGCGCGGATCGTCGAGAGCGAGAGGCGCGTGAAGCGCTCGTCCTCGAGACCTTCGAACTCGAACACCCAGCTGCCGAGTCTCCAACGGTCTTCGCCGTCGTAACTCAGTGCTTGGGGCTGCCGCCTGCGACGTTCGAGGTACATCCGTCCGCCCTCGGCGCTGAACTCGTAGACGGTGTCGAGCTCGGGGCTTCTGAAGCGACCGAGATAAGGACGCATCCAGGCTTCAAGCCGGTCGGCGAGCACAATCTCGCTGCCGCGCTCGAGGAGCTCTTGGGCGTCGATGTCGTCGCGATTGCTCAGGAGCAGTAGCGATACACCGTGCGCAGGAAATCGGCGGTAGTCGTGCCGGAACCCCATGAAGCGTGCGTCGTGGCCCTCCCGCTCGAGCTCGTTCCACCGGTCTAATTGCAGACCAAACGCGTACGGAATATCGCCCCCGCCTTCGGTACGGCCGGCCGAGCTCAGCATCTCGAAGACCTCGTTGTTGAGCTCAAGAGCGTTGGCGCTATATACTCGGTCCCAGCGAGCCCAGTCTTCTACGGTTGTGTAGAGCCCACCGGCACCGTACTCTTGGTAGGTGTTGATGTGCGCGACCGCGAACTCGCCCGTTTCGCTACCGGGGGCCGGGGCGGCGGGTCCGCGGCGGGGTCTATATCCTATCACCCGGTTCGCAATGATGGTCCGCCTGTCGTCGTTGAGCAGACTGTTTTCCATGCCGAGTGGCTCAAAGAGTTCCTCCTCCGCGAAGCGCGGCAAGCTGCGGCCGTCGACCTCCTCCACCACCGCGGCCAGAGCAAGGTAGTTGCTTCTGCTGAACTCAAATCGCGAACCGGGTTCGTGATTCAACGCGCCGGCGGTGGTAACGACCTCCATATAGTCTTCAAGCCTGAGCGGGTCGGCGATACTTAGATCGGCGACTTCGATGAGCTCGATAAAGTCCGGCAAACCCGCCGTGTGGTACAGCAGATGCTCGACCCGGACCTCCTCGGCCCAGCTCGGCCAGTCCTCGAGCAGCTTCGCCGCTGCATCATCGAGTGCGAGTTTACCGCGATCGATCAGCACGGCAGCCGCTACGGCGGTGACTTGTTTTGAAAGCTCGGCGGCGTAGAACACCGCACCTTCCGAAAGCTCGATTTGGTGATCGAGGTTCGCGAGACCGCGGTACCCGGAGTACAGCAACCGCCCGTCCCCGAACACGGCCATCGCAACTCCCGGTTCACCCGGCCGGGTTTGATCTTCGAGTAGCGCCTCGAGCGCTGCGGTAGATTCATCAGAGAGGACGAACGGAGTACGCTCGTGTTCATGCTCTTCCGCGCGGTCGGGCTCGCCGCTCGGCATCGCTACGATGACCACCGGATACGCGGCAACAGCCACCGCTGCGACGGCTCCGAGGACCGGCAGGAGCTGTTTCCGTCGAAGCTCGGGTACACGTAAGCCCTGCAGCCACCAGTAGAGTGAAAAAAGCGTGTTGCGCATTCGTTTCATCGTGGGCCTCGTCTACTGCTCGGCCGGACGGTTCGGTGAGCTTGATTCTCTCTCCAGGGTACGAGTTCCGGCGGCGTTGGTCGTGACGGTCATCCGGTTATACTCCCCGCCCGCGTCGCGCTCAAACCGTACCCGCCGGTCTTCCCAGGAGAAGCGCGCGCC
>SLBH01000286.1 GCA_007126415.1 Spirochaetales bacterium | reverse complement strand
CGTAGAACGCCGCCGCCGGTGCGAGGTCCGAGATCCGAATGCACTCGTTCGGCGCGTGCGCCTGGTCCTCGTCGCCCGGTCCGAGCCCGATACACGGCACCTCGTGATAGCCCGCGATCGCTACGCCGTTGGTGGAGAAGGTCCATTTGTCGACGCGCGGCGGCTTCTTGAAGAGCGCCTCGAAGGCCTGTACACCGGCTTGCACCAGCGCGTGATTCTCCGGTGTCTTCCAGGTCGGGAAGTACAGCTCCTGGGTGAAGACGGTACCCTTCCAACTCGGTTTGTTATACTGCGGCACCGTAACCTCTTTTAGGTCCGAACCGCACAGCTCGCGCAACTCGGCGATCGCGCTGTCCATCGTTTCTCCCCAGGTGAGGCGCCGGTCGAGGTACAGCCGCGCTTGGTCCGGGACCGCGCACTGCGAAGGCCCGCGCGCGTGGATCTGCGACACAACGAGCGTGCCCTTCCCGAGAAACCCGTCGGCGTCCGGCGGTAAGCGCTCGTTGAGCTCACCGATCGCGAGCGCCGCGCGCGCAGCTTTGTAGCCCGCGTTCTCACCGCGCTCGGGTGCGCTGCCGTGAGCCGAGATGCCGGCGAACGCGAGTTCGATCTCCATGCGCCCGCGTTGTCCGCGATAGAGGCCGAGACTGGTGGGTTCGGTGGAGACTGCGAACTCCGGCACAAGTCGTTCCTCTTCGATGAGGTAGCGCCAGCACATTCCGTCACAGTCTTCCTCCATGATCGTGAAGGTGAAATAGACCGAGAACTCTTGGTCGTATCCGAGTTCGGTAAGGATCCGAGCGGCGGTAATCATCGAGGCGACGCCGCCTTTTTGGTCCGACGCCCCGCGGCCGTGCAGGTATTCGCCCTCAACCGTGCCGCAGAACGGGTCGCGTTGCCATTGAGCGGGGTCTCCGACCTCCACGGTGTCGATATGCCCGTCGATCGCAAGTACGCGCGGGCCGTTCCCGACGCGCGCGATTACGTTGCCGAGTCCGTCGATCCACGCGTTCTCGAGCCCGGCTTCATTACACAGCTCGAGCACGAGCTCGGCGGCGGCCTGCTCCTGGCCGCTGTAGGATTTCGTCTGCACAAGCCGCGCGAGGTTCCGCACGGTGTCATCGTCATACTGCTCGGACTTCGTCCGGATCTCCGTATTCGGGATCACTACTCTCACTCTCCTTTTATCCGGTCGGCTACGGTTGCAGCCGATCTATTCGCTTCCAGAGTTCCGCCGCCGCTTCGCGCGCGCGCCGGTAAATCGCCTCGAGGTCCGCATCGACGCTTCTTTCCCGCATCACGACGCGCCCGTTTACGATCACGGTGCGTACATCGCCGGCGTGCATGCCGTAGATCAAGTGCCCGGCGGCGTTCTCGGCGTCGAGGGGCGTCGGAGCGCGGTAATCGCTGATCACGAGATCGGCGGTATAGCCCGGCTCGATGCGACCGAACGGGCGGTTGAAGTAGCGCTCGAGCACGGTGTTTCCGGCGGCGAGGAACCGCGCGAAATCGCCGGGACCGAGCGGACCACCTGCGTCGCGGTGCTTGAAGAACGCGAACTTCAGCTCCTCGAACATATTGCTGCCGATACCGTCGGTGCCGATCATGACGCGCCGGTAGCGGGGGAGGTTATGGTTGTAGCCGACCGCGTTGTTCATGTTGCTGCGACAGTTATGCGCGAGGGTAGCGTCGGCATCGTTTATGCGGTCGATATCGTCTCGAGAGAGATGCACGCCGTGTACCAGGATCGCCTTCTCGGTAAGCAGTCCGAAATCCGAGAGGCGCTCGATGAGCTCGCTTCCGTACTCCAGCCGACCGTGCGACGGGTCGAAGCGGTCTTCGGCAACGTGGATATGCAGCCCGCCCGCGGTCTGCGCAACCGCCTCTGCGAGCGCTGCGAGGCTCTCGTCGCTCAGCGTGAACGGAGCATGGGCGCCCACCGCGGCCGCGAGGAGCGGCTCGGCGTCCCGGCCGCGCTCGCCGCTCGCCTCGGCGGAGAGTTCATTCGCGAAGCGCAGGTTTTCGGCGACGCCGGCGTGCATATCGGCTACTCCATGGCGATCGGTGGTTTCGTAGCACAACACGCCGCGCAGCCCGACTGCACGAAACGCCTCGGCGAGCCTCGAAAGCGATCCCTCGATGTAGCTCGGGGAGGCGTGGTGATCGATCACCGCGGTGGTGCCGCTTTGGATGGCCTCGAGCGCGGTGACCGCCGCGGTGGCCTCGAGGATCTCTTTCGTAAGCGCGCGATCGAGGCGCCACCACAGCTGTTTCAGCACCGAGACGAAGTCGGGCATCGGACCGAGCGTGGCCGTCAAGGCGCGCGCGAGCCCGGAATACACGTGATGGTGGCCGCAGACCGGGCCGGGCATCACGATCGCGCCGCCTGCGTCGAGCTCGGTTGCCCCAGGGGCGGCGCGCGCGCGCTCGGAACCGGGGCCGCCGGCGGACTCGTCGACGCGGACCGCCGAGATTCGCGATCCTTCGATCTCGATTGTGCACGGCTCGGTGTAGCGGGGCGGGTCAAGCTCCAGAATCCGAGCGTTCTTGATGCGGATCATCTTTCGGGTCCTCCGAGCATTACGATCGACCGGTGTTATGTGGCGCGAGAAAGCGCCCGGCGCCCGGCTCGGCGACGATCTCGCCGTCGCGGTACACAACGGTGCCTCGCACAAGCGTGGTACGCACACGGCCGGTAAGAGTCATCCCCTCAAACGGCGTGATCTTCCCGCGCGAGAACGAGTCCTCCCCGCGTACGGTGTACCGCTCGTTGGGGTCCACGAGCGTGAGATCGGCGTCGAGCCCTACCTGTATGCGTCCCTTGCGGTCGTCGAGCCGGTAGCGGCGCGCGGCCGCGTCGGCCGTGGCCTCGAGAAAGCGCGGCAGGCTGAGACGCCCGCCGCGGAGCCCGGCCGAGTAGAGGTAGGGGAACAGCGTTGGACCGCCGGGGATGCCTGCGTAGTCGGTCCAGATTGAGCCGGTGTTCTTTTCTTTGTAGCTGCCCGGCGCGTGATCGGACGCGACGAAATCTATCTCTCCTGCGGCCAGTCGCGTCCAGAGCTGATCCTTTTGGTCGGGCTGCTTCACCGGCGGGGTAATCTTGAGCGGCGCGCCGATGCGCTCGAAATCGGTGAGGTCGAACGCGAGGTACTGCGGGCAGGTCTCGCCGCTTGTGGTGGTACGACCGGCCACGATCTCGGCCGCACGCGCGCTTCCGATATGCACGATGTGTAAGGGTGCCTGCAGCGTCTCGGCTATCTCCGAGACCGCGAACACCGCAAGCGTCTCGGCGAGCTCCGGTCGCGTCTCGTAGAACACGCGCGGGGAGTCGCCGGTCTCGCGCAACGCTTCGCCCGCGGGCAACACGAAGCCTGCGTCCTCGGCGTGTAGCAGAATCGGCCGGTTCACCTCGCGCGCGACCTCGAGCACGCGCGAGAACTGATAGTGATTCAAACGCTCGAACAGCGCGCTTCCGGAGGTTGCATACGTTTTGAACGCCGGCACGTACGCGGCGAGCTCATGCATGCAATCCGGGAAGCCGTCGGCGTATACTTGCGACGAGACTCCGCCGAAAAACGCAAAATCGACGACCGCTTTGCGCTCCACGATCGAGCGCTTGTGCTTGAGGTTATCGAGGTTTATGACCTGGGGGTCGGAGGTGCACGGCATATCGATCACGGTGGTGACCCCGCCGGACGCCGCGGCCGCCGAGCCGTGGTAGAAGTCTTCTTTGTCGGGGAAGCCGGGATCAAAGAAATGTACGTGTGGGTCTATGGCGCCCGGGAAGACCTCGAGCCCTTCGGCGTCGATCTCGGGCTCGCCGTCGGGCGGAAGGTCGCGGCCGAGCGCCGCGATCACGCCGTTGTGGACCCGGATATCGAGTTTGACGAACGCGGGGGTGTCCGGCAGCGCGACCGCCCCGTTTCGGATCAGCATGACGGCCTCCCCAGAAGTAACCGGTGTACTCAAAAGTATCATCCGATTAACGGCTCTATGCAACCGTTGATTTCGCGTTCTGCGGCTGTTCTCTGGAAATCAAGCGCCGATCACTCGACCTCGAGCTCCTCGAACGAGAGCGTTTGGCTTCGCGAGCGAACCGAACCGGTCCTGACCGCGCCGGCGGCCCGGTCGCCGAAGGCGTGGCGGATGATCGCGGGCGTGTGGTGCCGGCAGGTTCCGACGAACGTGGTGTATCCGGCTTGCTGGTCACCGGCGGCGCCGGTTCCGGCGACATAGACTCCCGGAATGTTGGTCTCCATGGTTTCCGGGTTGTGCACCGGCACCGCGCGCTCGCCCTGGAACTGTACGCCGAGCTCCGCGAGCAAGCGGTTTTCGCCGTGGAACCCGGTTGCGAGCAACACGAAGTCGCAGGCCACCTGTGAGGGCTGCTCGAGGGTGTGAATATTCGGCGCTTCGGCTTCGGCCGAAGCCTCCGCGTTGCTCGCGGCCGTCGGCGCATCCTCAGCCGAGGCGCCCGGCTCGGCCGGCGCGAGTACGGCGTGGCCCGCGCCGATCTCGGTCGGCACGCTCTGCGGATAAAACACCACCGCCTGCTTCTCGACCAAGAGCGAGATCTCGAGGTGGAGGCGCGAGTACAGCTTCTTGCGCTCGAACGCGGCGCCGCGGTAACTAAGCAGCACCTCTGCTCCGGCTCGCCAACTGCGGACCGCAGCCTCGATGGCGGAGTTCCGGCCGCCGACGATCAGCACGCGCTTGCCGAAGTAGAGATGTGGGTCCGTGAAGTAATGCGAAACGTGTGGGAGCTCTTCGCCGGGAATGCCGAGCAGGTTGGGCTGCGACATATCGCCGGTGGCCACTACCAGGATTGGCGCCGAGTCTACCCGGTACCCGCCGCCGTGCACGCTGTTGCGGCTCTCCACCGTGAAGCCCACCTCCGTCTTCCGGACCGAGACGACTTCTCGGTAGAGATCCACCGGAAGTTCGAGCGTCTCAACGACGGTACGCAGATACGCGAGGTACTCCTCACGCGAGGCAACCTCTTGATGCGTAGTCTGCATCGGAATCCCGGCAACCGCCATCCAGTCCGGGGCGCTGAAGTACCG
>SLBH01000157.1 GCA_007126415.1 Spirochaetales bacterium | reverse complement strand
GCATACTCATCCTGCTCGGCTCGTGAAATACGGAACTCGCGTGCGAGACGCTCGGCGGTGTGACCCATGAGCATGCCGGTCGTTGAGTCTGTTAACAGTTTGCGCGTGCCGTGCTCAGGTCTCAAGAAACGCGGTCTGAAACGTATGATACTGCGTAAGCGCGCGCGTCGGCTCTTCGCTGCTTTGTGTTCGGCCCAGAAGCGCGCGTACTCTCGGCCGAACAGAAGCGGAATGTTACTCATCGACTCGGTACCCCCGGCTATCGCGGCCGTGATCTCGCCGCTCCGCAGCCGCGCCGACGCGGCGCGTACCGCCTCAACACCGGAGGCACAATTGCGTTGCACGGTATAGGCCGGCGTCTCGGCCGCGAGCCCGGCCTTCAGCGCGATCGCGCGCGCGATGTTCGGAGTGTCGAACGGTTGCGCGACGCTGCCGAACACAACCTCACCGTACTCAGCCGGGTCGATCTCGGCGCGCGCGACGGCCTCCTTGAGCGCGAACGCCCCAAGGTCGTCGGCCGCGTGCTCTCGGAGCGCTCCCTGTGCCTTCGCGATAGGTGTGCGCGCGCCGCTTATGACCGCGATTCGATCCGCCATGCTCTGAAGCTCCTTCGGTACGCTCGTATCGTGCGTCTCACCTAAGCATAGCACGATTGGACGGCGCAAGGCTCGTAGCAATACCTTTTAACCTTAGTCGAGTTTAGACGTGTTCATTACAGCAGCGCGGGTGGGGGAAACGGTATCTAAGGGAGGCCGGGTATGCAGAAGACGAAAATACGCAATTGGTCAAAAGGTTTCGGACCGTCGGGGCTCATAGGGTTTCTCGCGTTTCTCGTGGTGCTCGCGGTCGTTGCAGGGTGCGGAGGTCCCGCCGCAGACCTTACCGACGGGGAGTACCTCGCGGTGAGCGATTCTTACGATCACGACGGTTGGGCGGCGTACGCGCTGCTGAGGGTTGAGAGCGGCGAGATAGATCGCCTCGAGATCGACCGAATCAACAGGCACGGCGACCGAGAATCGGAGCAGGCCGCGATAGCGGAGTCTTATCGCAGCGAAGGTGAGCCGACACCGGCGGAGGTGCTCGAGTCGGTTCACGGCGCAGTTCAGCCGGACGGCGCCGTCGAGACCGAGCGCTTAGCAGAACTCGAGCGGCATTCCGGTTCGTTTGAGCGCGTGCTCCTCGCGGTGCTGGACGCCGCGGAGACAGCCGTTGATGAACCCGTGGTGGTTGAAGCCGCGGGGGACGAACCGGTTGAGCTGAACGAGATAGAACGTCTGACGCGCGTCTCCGAGGAGGAGCGCAACCGCGTAGCTCGACGCGGAGGCATTAACGAGGGAGGCGACGGCCCGTATCGCTACGCCGCGGTCTCGAGTCACTATCTTGCGACCGAGGCGGCGATCGAGGTCTTGGAAGACGGCGGAACCGCTGCCGACGCGGCCTTCACGATCGCGGCGGTTCTGACGGTCGTTGAACCGTGGTTCTCGAGCATCCTCGGCGGAGGGACCTGGGCGCTCTACTATGATGCCGAGGCCGACGAGGTTCGCGCGCTCGACGGTGTCGCCGGTGCGGCCTCGGGCGCAACGCCCGAGTTCTTTGCCGAGACCGAGCGGTACGCTGAGTACGGCATGCATATGGCGATCGTTCCGGGAGCCTGGGCGGGCTGGATCGAGTGGCTACAGGAGTACGGCGAGACCGAGCTCAACCGGCTGATGGAACCGGCGATCGACGCCGCCGAGCAGGGCGTGCCGGTGAGCGAAGGGATGGCGTTTTGGCTTTCGACCGGCGTGGATGACTTCGCCGAGTGGCCCGATACCGCGCAGGTCTATCTGCGGGACGGCGAGTTGCCCGAGGTTGGTGACACGGTGTATCAGCCGAACGCCGCCGAGACGTTTCGGGAGTTGGTTGAGGTTTACGAGGCCGAACGCGCTTCCGGCGAGCGAGCCGCGCTCGAGGCGGCCAAAGACTACTTCTACCGCGGTCCGTTAGCCGAGCGTATCGTTGAGTTTTCGGAGCAACACGGCGGATTGTATGAGCTTTCGGATTTCACTGAGTTTGACGATGCCGGGTTCCGGGAGCCGATTGCTACCGATTACCGCGATCTTGAGGTGTATCAGAATCCCCCGAATAGCCAAGGGATCACGCAGCTTATTGCGCTCAACATCTTAGAAGGGCTCGAACTCAACCGCTACGAACCGGGGAGCGCGGAAGCGATTCACCTACAGACCGAGGCCATTAAGCTCGCGATGGCCGACCGTAACCGGCACGTTGCGGACCCTGACGCCGTCGATGTGCCGGTTGAGGCATTGCTCTCGGACGAGCATGCGTCGAACCAGCGCGAAAGAATCTCGGCCGATGAAGCGCTTGCGTGGCCGTTCGGGGACGTCTTGGCCGATGCCGGCGATCATTACACCACTACCTTTCACGTTGTGGATGAGCGCGGCAACGCCGCGGCGGTCACCACCTCGCTTGGGGCTCAGTTCTTGGTTGTCGGCGATACCGGAATCCATATCAACAATCGCATGCGCTTCATGCATTACGATCGCGACGACCCGAACGTCACCGAGCCCGGCAAGAAGGTCCGCCATACCAGTAACCCGTACCTCGCGATGCGTGACGGACGCCCGTATATCCTTGGCGGCAATACCGGAGCCGATTTCCAGGCGCAGGGTCAGGTTCAGCAGTTCATCGGCGTTGTCGAGCATGGACTCACGGCGCAAGAAGCTGTGTCGCAGCCGCGCTTCGAGTCGCTCGGATTTCCCGCTACCACCTACCCCTTCACCGCAGAGGGCACTCTGGCGCTCGAGGAGGGTGTATCGGAGCAGGCGAGGCAGGGCCTCGCGGCGCGCGGGCACCGGTTGGAAGACGACGGGATCTTCGGCAGTGCCAACATGATTCGCATTCTTGATTGGAGCGCAGGTGAGCTCGAGCTTGGTGTTGAGCCGCGCGAGGAGGTAAGCAGAGGAAAAAAGCGTCCGGCTGACAAATAGTCGTCGCCGGCGCTATATTTGCGATATATGGTAAAGACGCGAATACTCAGTGAACCGTGCGCCACGCCTCAACGCGTGGCGCTTTTCCGCCGAGCCGCTTTGGCGGTCGGCTTTGTGATCGTGTACGGAATTGTCGGCGTTGCAGCGCCGGTCGTTTCTGTGGAAGCGGGCCCGAACGCGGTAGTTGCCGAGGGCGATTACGCGATCGCGACCCGTGACGTACTAGCAACCGAGGTCGGCGAACAGTTCCTGGCCGAAGGGGCGAACGCCGCCGATGCCGCTTTCGCGGTGGCCGCAGCGATCAGCGTGAGCGAGCCGCAGTTCTCGCATTTTCTCGGAGGCGAAACCTGGGCCTTGTACTACGACAGCGCGGCCGATGAGGTGTTTGCGCTCGACGGTGTCGGCCCGGCGGGGTCGGAGGTTGATCTCGAGTTCTTTCGTGATCCGGAACTCAACACCGATTACGGTGCGCACCGGGTAATCGTTCCCGGCACCTGGGACGGGTGGATGCTGTGGCTCAAAGAGTTCGGCGAACGCGGCCTCGATGAGCTGATGCAGCCCGCTATCGATCTCGCCGAGCGCGGGGTGCCGGTGACACGAAGCATGCGCGGGTTTCTGATACAGGAGCGTGAGAATATCCGCACCGCGCCGGACACCGCGACGGTGTTCTTCACCGAGGACGGAGAGGTGCCGAGTGAAGGCGATACGCTCTTGCAGTCTGACCTTTCCGCCACGATGCGGGAACTGCGAGACGCCTATCTATCCGAGGCCGAGCACTCGGACCGGCTTGCCGGCTTACAGGCCGCGCGCGATTACTACTACCGCGGCCCGATCGCGGAGCGCCTCGTGGAGTTCCTCGGCTCCAACGGCGGCTTCGTGACGCTCGATGACTTCGCGGAGTTTGAAGCCGAGATGCGCAGTCCGATTCAAACCGAGTACCGCGACCTGACGGTGTATCAGTCGCCGCCTAACAGCCAGGGCATCTCGATGCTGATTGCGCTAAACATCCTCGAAGGCTTCGATTTCTCGGGGCTCGGTCCGCAGGACGCTGAAAGCATCCACCGAATCGTTGAGGCAACTAAGCTCGGAAAGATCGATGTGTATCATTACGTCGGCGATCCCGATCGCGTGTTTATCCCGGTCTCTACGCTGCTTTCCGATGACTACGCCGAGGCGCAGCGGGCGCGCATTCGAGACGATGAGGTGATCGAGTGGCCGGCCGACGGCGGCATCGGGGTGATGCGCGAGCGCAACACTACGACCTACGCGTTGCGCGATCGCTACGGAAACGCTGCTGCGGTTACAACCTCCACCGGAGCCCAGTTCTTTGTCGGGGGAGAGACCGGTATCCTGCTGAATCAACGCATGGCCAACATGGAGATCGCTCCCGGAAACCCCAATCTTATTGAACCGGGAAAGAAAGTTCGCCACACCGTTAACCCGTACATGGTGATGAAGAACGGCCGGCCGTACTTCTGGGGCGGAAACACCGGGTACGATACGCAGCCGCAAGGCCAGATCCAGCAGTTCATGCAGATCGTTGAGTTCGGGATGACGCCCCAAGAGGCGGTCGCCCACCCGCGCTTCATCACCCACGCGTTTCCGGCCTCCACCTATCCATACGATGCATCCAACGAGTTGTTTCTCGAACGTGGATTCCCAGGTTCCACCGCTCGTGAGCTCGAGGAGCGCGGGCATCGGATTGGGCGTGCCGCGATCATCGGAAACGCGAATATCATCATGGCCGATCCGGAAACGAACGAGCTGCGCTACGGGGCCGACCCGCGCGGCGAGAACAGGGGGGTGGTCGGCCGGTGAGACACCTTCGGGTAGTTTTGGTTGCCCCTGCGGGCGCTGTAGGAGGGCTGCTTCTGATGGGATTGCTTGGGCTAATTGTGAGCGGTGACCCGATTGAGCCGCATCCGGCGTTTTCGCGGTATCCGAATCCGGCCATCATCGGGCATAGGGGTGCGCCGGGACATGCACCGGAGAACACCATCGCAGGCTTTGAGCGTGCGCTCGAGCTCGGTGCGGATGTGCTCGAGATGGACCTCTGGATGACGAGCGACGGCGAGAT
>SLBH01000046.1 GCA_007126415.1 Spirochaetales bacterium | reverse complement strand
GTGCCCTTCAAGAACGCGGTTTTCGTATCCCTTTCGTTGTGGAGCATAGCCGCTCGGCAGCCGCTAACGATTTCGAACTTCTTCCTACAACGCTGTTCATCTTTGGAAACCCGAGCGTGGGCACGCCTCTGATGCAGCTCGAGAGCAGAGCCGCGGTGGACCTGCCGCAAAAAATGCTTGTGTGGGAGGACGGAGACGGGACGGTTCGAATTACCTATAACGATCCGGAATACGTGCTCAGAAGGCATGACGTCGAAGATATGCCTGCAAGCCTGGATAACATTGCAGAAGCGCTCTCAGCCATTGCTGCCGCTTCCGCAGAACGATAGATGCGCCGATAAACGCACCGCGAAGCTGCGACCATGTTCGTTTCCGCGTGTTATAGTTGAACAATAGCCGGATCGAGTTGATTTGGCTACCGTTAAGCTGTTTATCACCGCTGCGCTAGTCGTGAATCTCTTTCACCCTTCCGACCTGGCCGCCGACCAGCCTCACCTTGATTCCATGCGGGTGTGTTGCTGAGTTGGTGAGAATCCGTTCCACAACGCCTTCGGTGAGTTCGCCGCTCGTTTGATGCTGCTTCATCACAACCGAAACATGCTGTCCAACCTTGATATCCGCCCGTTTCGTGGCATCCATTCTACCTCCTTAGGAACACGGCTTCGCGATTCTCATCGGTGTGAACGTGAACGCTGAGCTTACGACAAACCCGGGGACGATTGCAGCGACACGCGGCACGTGCATCCGGCAGCCGCAGCCCCAGCCGCAGCCGCAGCCGCAGCCGCAGCCGGAGTAAAGCTATCCGGCAGTGACGGAGGAGATCAACGCGGCCATCTCATCTCCCACTTCCACCAGGGGCGCCACGCTCCGTTCGCTGCGTGCCATCATGAGCGCACCCTCCATGCCGGCCAGTATTGTACGCGATAGACGCGTGGCGCGACCGGCCGGCACACCGGCGGACTCAAGCGCACTGCGGTAGAGGCTTTCCCACTCTTTCAATCCCGCCTGGCAGGTTCTGGCCAGTTCCGTATCTATCTCGGGGCTATCGAGCACAATCGGCGCTACGGGGCAGCCGAACAGGTACTGGGTATCCACCATCTCACGAGCCGCAGCCTGAAAAAAAGCGCGCACTCCGGCGGAGGGGTCATCCGCATCTTCGAGACAGTGCCGAAGTACGCGGGTCGCCTCCGCGATTCCTACCCGCACCGCCTCCAGAATCAGCATGGTTTTCCCACCCGGAAAATGGAAATACAGCGAACCACGTGGCGCACCGCACTCGGTGAGGATGTCGTTCAGGCTGACGCCGTAGTAGCCACGCACTTGTATCAACCTGGCTGTTGTCTCAATCATACGGGTTCGTGTATCGACGGACATATTGTCTTCTATCACGGTTGACAGACTATGACAATCGGTCTAATATGGAGTATGTAGATCGGTCGACTTATTTCAATGGTTAAAAACCATCAACGGCAAGAGGAGGACGCGAACATGAACGATCATACCAATGTCGCGGCCTGGCAACTGGACCAAAACAGTGCCGCCGCGTATGAGGAGTTTCTGGTGGGTCGAATCTTCCGCCGCTGGGCTCAACGGCTGGTAACGTATTCGAACGCCGCGCCCGACGAGCGGGTGCTGGATGCCGGTTGCGGAACGGGAATCGTGGCACGAATCGTCGCTTCGCATGTCGCTCCCGGCGGCTCGGTGGTCGGAGTCGACCTAAATGAAGGCATGATCGCCGAGGCACGTCGCCAGGAAACCGCAAACGAGGTTACCTGGAGAGTTGGGGATCTGGAACGCCTACCTTTCGAAGACGGCAGCTTCGAACTTGTCCTCATTGAGCAGGTGTTGCAGTTCATCCCCAACCGCGACCGGGCCCTTGCAGAGGCTCGACGTGTCCTGGCGCCGGGCGGAAGAGTGGTGCTCGCGCTGTTGCGCGATCTCGAGTTCAACCGCAGCTACGAGGTCCTCGCCGGCGTGCTTGATCGTCACGCAGGCTCGACCGTCGGCGACATGATGCGCTCTCCGTTCGCCGGCCCGGGCGCCGAAGACATTCTCGAGGAGCTTAATACCGCCGGATTTCGTGAACTCGGGATGAAGCACGACGTGCTTGATGTGCGCTACCCGAGCCCGGCGGAGTACTTGCGGCAGGAGGCGGCTAGCTCGCCGCTGGCCGGCCCGCTGGGTGAGCTCGACAACAGCACGCTCGAGGCACTGATCGTTGACCTGGACAACTCACTCACACCGTTTACCGATGACGCGGGGGTCGTTTTCCCAATGGAGACGTACTTCGTACGCGGTTACCGCTGATGGTGTGCAGCGGCCGTTGGGCGGCGGGTTCGGGAGAACCGGCCGCCCGTTTCCTATCGGTGAGACATCTGATTCAGTTTGACTATTACGCCACATGGCGGTAAGATATAAGCCAAAAGACGGAGGATGACAAGCGTATGAGTTCGCTGAGCATAGAATACCTCTTGGGCGGTAGTGAAGTGCTCGGACACAGAATAGAGTCCGAGGTCGACCTCTATGAACTCGGCAGAGAAGGAATCCCCAAGAAAGCCCTTGTTCACCTTGCGGCCAATATGGAGTTGTCGATGAGAGCGATGGCGCGCATCCTGCATGTCGCTGAACGCACACTTCAGCGGAAGAAAGAGGATGATTTACTCGCTGAGGCTATATCTGAGCATGTCATTCAGGTAGCGGAGGTGTACGCAAGAGGAAGTGAGGTTCTGGGCAACGCCGAGCGATTTCGCATCTGGCTCAACGCGGCAAACGTAGCGTTGGGCAATCGAACGCCGATAGAACTACTTTCGTCGCGCTATGGAGCTCTTATGGTACTGGACGAGCTCGGACGGATGGAACACGGCATCGTCGCGTGATGCAGGCGTACCGCATCGCGAAGCGAGAGTATATCGAAGACTTATCGGGGGAAGGAGCTCGACTGCACGGGGGACGGTGGAATCGGAAAGGAACCGCGGTGGTATACCTTGCGGAGAACCGGGCGTTGGCGACCGTGGAGTACCTAGTCCATATACCGCTGTCGTTGCTTCCGCTTGATCTGTATATCGCGGAGATATCTTTCCCCGCGAACGCGGAAATCGAGGAAGTTCCGTCGAAATCGCTGCCGGCGAAATGGGCAACATATCCTGCGCCGGCTGCACTCGCCGAGATTGGGGAAGAATGGGTCACGCGGAACGAGACGCTCTTGCTGCGAGTTCCGTCCGCTGTAGTTCGAGGCGAGTTCAACCTCTTGATCAATCCGAAACACGGACACGCAAAGGACATCACGATAGTCTCGAGTAATCCAATGCAAATTGACGAGCGGTTGTTGAAACTGAGCGGCTCATAACTCACCAGCGGGAGCGCTGAAGAGACGAGAACGTACACCGGAGGGGGCGAACGTACACCGGAGGGGGCGGGCGCCTCGCTGGGCGTCGACCGATCTTATCCGATCTCTTTATGCAAGGTCGTTCCCAAACGCTCGCACGCCGTCGCGACGTCCGGATTATCCTCGAAACGGCGAAACAAGCCTTTGCGACACTGCATGAGCAACTCGTAGTCTTTGTGGGACCAGTTTAGGGCCGGCATCCCTACCGGACAGGTCGCTCCGTAACCGCACGATAAACACGGCGGGGTGTCGGAGGTGAACAGTGCCGTTCCGATTACCTGAAAGAAATAGATATCCCGAAGATACTCGACAATATCGGACGCAGCCCGGTCCGGCGCCTCTCCACCAACAGCTACAACCGCTGCAGGCTTATCGCGGAAGGCCGGATCGCGATGATATAACGGATACAGCCGCTCAAGGAAGACGTGAGCCGCCGCGTTGACCCGGCCGTTATAGTTCACCCCACCCATGATCAGCCCGTCGGCTGACTCCAGCTCGGCGTAGAGCGGGGCCATGTCGTCATTCTGGACGCACCGCTTACTATGAGCGCAGCGTACGCAGCCTTTGCAGGGAGCTATCTCGAAGTCGGCCAACCGAATCAGCCTGTACTCATGACCGGCGGCCTCGGCGGTTCGGACAACCATGCGTTCCAGGTTGCCGCCTTTTTGCGGGCTCGAATGTACAGCTAGAAGCATCGATACTCCCTTCGCGATATGATTAGCGCCATTGTAGTCGATGTAGATGCATTAATCTACTGGCGCGGTACGTTACACGCAGAAAGGAGCGAGATAGAGTTGCGGAGGAGCGGAAATCTGCTACAATCTTGGAGTCCAAGACTCAGAGACCCGCAACCGGAAATGAGGAGACGCCGATGGCTGTTGGAGCGTTTGTAATCATCGCAATGCTCGTTCTTTTTGTATTCTTCAAAGTCATGGCTAGGAAAGTCGGTGTAGTGGCGCCTCGCTGGATCCCTCTGCAGATTCGCGTCCCGATTCCACCCGAAGAGTACGACCACGACCAAGAGATCAGGTCACCCTCCACGGGCGAAACCTACAGCGTAAATCTGCACCGCTTAGTGTGTTCCTGCTCCGACCAGCAAAGGCGACGGCGCTACCACCCGGGCGACCTGCGCCGGCACTGTCGGCACTTGCACGAGCAACTCACCACGATGGGACTCACCAAACAGATGCCCAAGATGGCCGCCACCGTGATCGAGGGCGGCTACACCCTCGGCGATCGCGCCGAGATGCTTCAGGTACCGGCCGATGAAGGCCGTCAGAGCTTCGTTCCGGTGTTCATTGCGGTGAGCGACGGAAAAGACTGGGCCAATGTCTTCGGCCCCGACGACCACGACAACGCCGGGGTAAAAGAGTTTGCGTTCGACGTCGAGCAGAAGCAATGGGTCGACGGGCTGACTCCCATAGCGTCCGATCGAATCGCAAAGTACATTCTGCTATCGGTGAAGTGAGGGCGACAGCGCCCGACAGCTCCCGACAGCACGGGCACGGAGCGCCGGCCGAAGCCGGTCGGCAACCCCGCAGGACTCGCTACAGGGTGCCGATCGGTAACCGTAGTTGGAGCGCGACTGGCGCAACAAGCTACTCGCTGTAGCGTCCCCGATTGAACGCGTCGCGTACCGCCGATCCGATCTTTCCCGACCGGATGGTGGCTGCCGTGAAGCCGTCGAC
>SLBH01000236.1 GCA_007126415.1 Spirochaetales bacterium | reverse complement strand
TCCGCATCTGTTACTAGGCGTTCCTCAGCGTGAACGAGCCGTCGAAGCGTCGCTACTGCAACACCCTTATTGGAGTGCTCTGCGCCGATCACGTACATCGGCACGTTCGAGTCGATGAAAGTCACGGCGAGGAACCCGTTGCGTCGTTGAGACCGTCGCCATAATCCGATTCAATATCCGCCGCGATATCACGGTAATCACCGGACGGGAACCCAAGATCACTCAACCGGTCTATGAGCTCGAGCTTAGCACGTACCGAACTTGCCGGCCGCTCATTCATCTCATGATAAATGGCGCGCCGAACCCATGCCGAAACGGTCATGCGTTCTTCCCGAGCCCGCCCTTTGAGCTCGGCGATCTCGTCGTCGGCGAGCAGCAGCTGCAAACGCTTACTCATAGACATGAGTATACTATGAGCTTGGCTATGCAACAAGTATGAGTGTGTGCTTGCAGTGCTCGCGGTGCTGCGTTGTGTCTCGGAGCGTTAACGTCTCGCGGTTGCGGCGCTAGTTGCGGTATAGATGCGATACACCACAAGCACGCAATACAGCGCAAACAGCGTTGAGAACAACGCGTTTACCGCCCAGGACGTAGCGAGCTCGGTGCCGAGCGTACGCGCGTGCAGAAAACCAAGCGGGAACACGACATACCCCAACATATGCACCGGTTTCCAGACTCTTCGAGAGAGCTTCAGCGCCTTGTACTGCCAGGCGGCCATTACCGCCACGATCAGCAGCGCCAACGCCACCATGCCGATGACACGATAGGTGTCGAACAGGAAGCGACCGGCGAGCGCCCAATCGTACGCGAGCATAGAAACGCCATGCAACAGGATCAGCACAAACCCGATCTTGCCGAGTGTTTGGTGCCGACGCAGATTGGTTGCCCGTTTGAACACTCGCTCGAAGGCCGGAATGCGTATACCGAGTACGAACTGGTAGAACATCAATACGAACCCTACCAGCGCAAGCAACCGGCCCGGCAGGTTGAACACCGCGGTCGAGATATCGTACGGATCGGCATAGAACGGCACCGCGTTGGCCAGCCACTCGTACACCGGCAGGAACACCAGCGCCACAGCCACCGCATATATTACGCCCGCCGCCGGCCGCTGCCGACCCGCGGCGCCGGAGGAGGCTTTTTGCTGTTCGCTCATACCCGCTCCTTATGGTTGCGCTACCACGCGCTCGTCAAGAGTACTACGTTTCCGTATATCACATTCACTGCAAGCACGCAAGTTCCACGGAACTCCGCACGGGAACTCCGCGGAACACCTGCGGCGCTTTCTCCGTCACCGATCGTAGGCTACCGTTCCGTGTTCAACAATGTCCTCGACCGAAACGAGATAATCGGGCGCCCGACCGGGCAGTCCGTCCGCGGGCCTGGCGGGAGCCGCGTCCGGATCACCGACCACGATGCGGCCAACGTGCCCCTGGGGCTCGTGCAGGGTGCAGACGTAGTCATACACGCCCTCCACCTCGAGGGTAACCTCGTAGGTTGCGTTCCGCCCCGACAAGACCCCGCTGTCGAACGGTTCGGCGTTCTCCGGTATGCGCAAGTCACGTCGGTTGTCGGGATGATACGCGGTGGCGGTATGGGATCCGCTTCGGTTCACAAACCGTATCGTCGTTCCCGGCTCAATCTGCACGCCTAACGGATCGTTGTAATGTGCGCCCCCCGAGCTGTACATGTTGATCTCGATCACCCCGTCCTCTTCGGACTCGGCCACCTCGGCGGCTTCAGTCTCCGCGGCGGCAGCCTCTCCGGTGTCGCCCGGAAGGTCGTTATCCGAGGCGCCGGGATCACCGTTGTCCCCGCATGCAGCCAAGACCCAGACGAGAACCAGAACACAGCCAATCAGAACCTTAGTAGTTGTGTGTGTACGTTTCATAACAAGACCAGATTACTCGTATGACGCACAATCGCCATTGATCCAAATCAATCTTACCGCACTTTTGGCGCTTCATAACCGAGCTTCCGAATAGGCTCAATTATTGATCTCGATCAATTGCCGGCCGGTGAAACAGGGGTACCGTGAATGTGAAGTAGCACACGAGTATGGAGGAGGTGCAGAGCTATGACGGTAAACAATGGCCAACAACGGTTAATCGTGAGAATCGCAGTGGCGGCGGTGGTCGCAGTCCTACTCACCCTAACCGCATGCAACGCCGCCGGCGGCGGATCAGCTGAGGCGGCCGGGCAAAGCGTCCGAGAGTTTAATCTCGTCGCGCGCTCGGATGTCTTGAACATCGGTGACAGGGTGACCTTCGAGGGGTTCACTTTCAACGGCACTATGCCGGGCCCGCAGAAAGTGGTGCAGCAAGGCGAGACGGTCAAGATCACGGTCGAGAACGTAGACAGCGTTGCCCACGGACTTTCGATGCACGCCGCGAACGCGCAGACATCGAACTACCTCGGCAATATCGAACCCGGTGAGACGGCTACTCTTACGTTCGAAGCCGAGTATCCTGGGGTTTACATGTACCACTGCGCGCCCGGCGGGCACGGTATCATGGCGCACACCATGGGTGGTCAGTTCGGGATGTTTGTCGTGGAACCGTCCCAAACCTATCAGCTCGAGCAAGACCTCGGGCGCGAGCCGGACATCAAGATCTACATCGTACAACACGAGGTATACAAGGACGGACGTGACTTCTTCGACGGAAACGCACAATACGTAATGTTCAACGGCGAGACCTTCCGCTACGTGAAGGACCCGATCCCGGCGCGCCCGGGTGACTACATTCGGTTCTACTACCTCAACGTTGGCCCGAACCTAACCTCAACTTTTCACGCGGTAGGTGGGATCTGGGACTATATCTATTACGGAGGGAACCCGAACAACCTCATGCACGGCACGCAATCCGTGGTGAGCGGACCGACCGACTCCTACGTCATTGAGTGGCAGGTTCCCGGCGAAGGCCCGTTCACCCTTGTATCGCACGCGTTCGGCACGCAGGCGATCAAAGGAGCTTTGGGAATAATTCAGTCGGAACCGGACGCGCCGCGCGTGGCGGAGGTTCGCAGCGAGGGTTTGAGTTCGTCGCCGGTCGAGGATCCGAAGCGTCACGTGGCCCCCTTTGGACTCGGAAGCGAGGACCTCGATAAGCCGGTTCGTTACCGCCCCGGAGAGGAGCCGTACATAGAGATGGTAGGCAATAGCTTCACCCCGAAGCGCATAGAGGTGGCACCCGGCACGACGGTGACCTGGATCAACGAGGACGTGTTCGACATGCTCGAGGGTGAGCTCACCGGTAAACACGACGCCGTGATGGTAAGCGGCGACGGTGACGACCACTTCGCGACACCGCTCCTCGATCACGCCGAGAGCTACACCCATACCTTCACCGAGCCGGGTACGTACGAATACATCTGTTCTATACATCCATACATGCGTGGAACAGTTACGGTCTACGAGGACACGGACCTCACGGCTCGAAGCGACCCTCAATCCGATGGCCTCCAGGAAACAAGACTGGCCTCGGCGGCACCGTCTTGGTTCGGTCTCTTCGGCCGGCCGGAACGAGCACCGGAGGCGTACGCGCCAAGAGAGTTGGACGGTGAGCTGCAAAAGATACTGAGCACACCTCCTTTGGATCAAGCGACCGTTGGCCGGCGTCTTCGAGAGGTACGCGATCGGTTCGCGATCGAACCCGATGAAACCGAGTTATTCACTCGCGGCGGCACCATGAGCCCAGGGGCATCCTGTCATATGTAACACGGATCAGAGCGATATGCGTCGGCGCCGGGTATGCTATACTTGTTCGGTATGGTGCCGACGCGACGCGCTGCAAACCAAGACGGTATTTGTCCACATCGAGTAGTGAATCGAATCTGCTTTTTCTGTACGCGTCTTCCGACCGCACAACGCGCCCGGCTGCACGAGCTCCTGCAGCCGGTGACGTACGCGGTCGGCGACTCCATATTCCACGAAGGCGAGCGTGCGCGGGGCGTCTGGTCGATCTGCAGGGGACAAGTCAAACTCTCGAAGTACGGCGACGAAGGTCGCTCGCTCGTTACCCGCATTATTCATTCCGGCGGTATGATCGGCTACCGTTCGGTTCTAGGCCGCACCGCAGTGTACGGAACGGCGGTTGCAAGCGAGGATACCAAGGCAGTGTTTCTGCCGGCGCAAACATTCGAAGATCTGTTTGCACGCGAAGAGACGTTTCGGGTTGCGGTGATGGCACTCATGGCCGAAGACCTCGAACATGCCGAGTCGCTCGCAGCAAGCATGGCGTACAACGACGCGCGCTCGCGGGTGCTCGCGGCGCTCGCAGAGTTTCGGCGAGTACGCGAGCGTGTAGTCGGCAGTCTTGCCGGCTGGGAGTTCTCGATCCCGCGAAAGGATCTTGCTGAGCTTACCGGCCTTACGGTAGAGGCGGTGGTTCGGACTCTGAAGAAGCTGGAGGCTGACGGAGTACTTGAGATTCAGGGCCGTAAACTGCGCGTCGTTGACCCTGGCGCAGTGCGCGAACATTGCCTACATCACTGTACTGAACGCCAACCGTTCAACGCGCAATCGCAGTGCTACTGCCTGTTTGACGACAGATGGGCGCGCGACGCCGAACACGAATAACCGCTGCAGGCGGACAAGGGGCAGAGAGAGAGACGCGATGGGGTTCACGATTACGCTAGACACAATAGAGTTCGGCATCGCTCGCCTCGAAACGGACGACAACAAACACCTACTTCTCCCGACGGAGTGTTTACCCGCGGGGGTACATGAAGGCGATGTTCTCAGACTTTCCACCACCCACCAAGGGGCTTCCGTGAAGATCGTGATAGAACACGACCCCGAAGCACAGTCTGAACGCAGCTATAGAGCCCGCGCCAAGCTTAACCGCCTGCGTAAGCGCGAGAACCGTGACCACTGACCCACGCGTTGACGCCTTCGCTGCTCCTGCCTAAGCTACAGAGGTGTGGTGGTTTAAGCGGCGCACCCCGATCAGTGCTCCACTCTGGCAACGCGCAGTCCAAGCGCATCCGGTTCTCAACGGCTTAACCGCCGAGGAACAAACACGCCTCCGCGAGATCGCGGGCGAGTTTGGGCAGTCGATGCAGTTTCGCTGGGCC
>SLBH01000037.1 GCA_007126415.1 Spirochaetales bacterium | reverse complement strand
TTTTTGTCGTGGCTCGAGTCGCGCTGGGTGGTGCCGACGGTGGCGGCGCTGCAGCAGCGTGGGGAAGAGGTGCTGGAGCGCGAGGTCCAACGCGCCTTGAATCGGCTCGAGGCCGGACCGGAAGACGAGACCACAGAGCGCCGGAGGCAGGTGTTGCGTGAGATGGGGCAAGGCATCGTCAAGCAACTCGTAAATCGCCCGATTAGTTGCCTCAAGCGCCAGAGCGCCGAGGACGCACGCGGCGAGGCGCGGCTCTACGCCGAGGTGGCGGTCGAGCTGTTTGGGCTTGCGCCTGAACTCGAGTCGCAGTTCACTTCCGAGTCCCGCGCAGCCTCCGGTTCGGAGACCGACGACGAATCGCAGACTGAGCCCGAGGTCGGTTGTGGATGAGGCGTCTTTGCGCGACGAACTCGTGATCGGCACACGCGGGAGCGAACTCGCGGTGCGCCAAGCGAGTTGGGTTGCGGCGCGGGTGCGCGAGCTTCGGCCCGGCTGTAACGCGCGTCTTCAGCGAATCGTGACGTACGGCGACCGCGACCGCCACAGCAGTCTCGTGAAGCTCGGGCGTGTCGGAGTGTTTACCGGCGAGCTCGAGCAGGCTTTGCGAAACGGCGAGGTAACGGTAGCGGTGCACAGCATGAAGGACCTACCTTCGGTCTTGGAGCCGGATCTCGTGATCGCGGCGATTCCACAACGTGCCGACCCGCGCGATGCGTTCGTGTCCCGCAGCGGCGAGCGCCTCGCGGAGCTCGCACCCGGCCGGGTCGTCGGGACCGGTAGCCTTCGGCGGGGGGCGCTGCTGCGGCATCTGCGCCCCGATCTTGAGGTAGTCAACCTACGCGGGAATCTCGAGACACGGCTCGCAAAGGTGCGGGACGGCGTGGTGGATGCGGCGGTTCTCGCTGCCGCAGGGCTCGTGAGGCTGGGTCGTGAGCACGAGGTGTCGGAGTATTTCGAGCCCTCGCGCTTCATTCCGGCGGTTGGGCAGGGGGCGCTGGCGGTGCAGACGCGCGCCGCCGACCGGCGCTTAACCGAGGCGCTCGCGGTTCTGATCGATCGCGGCGCCGATGCCGAGGTGCGCGCCGAGCGCGCCTTCCTTGCGCGGCTGGAGGGCGGCTGCCAAGTGCCGCTCGGCGCGCACGGCGTGTTCGACGCGCACCGCGGAACGGTGGAGCTCACCGGATTCGTCGCGTCGCTCGACGGCGCTCGCGTCCTTCGCGATCGCGATCTCGGCTCTGCTTCCGATCCGGAGCTGCTTGGGCGCAGGCTCGCCGAACGCCTGATCGAAGCCGGAGCTCAGCAAATCCTCGAAGCGGCAAGACGCGAGGTGGAGAACGGATGAAGGGCGATACGAAATCTCCCCCCGGCGGAGGCGTAAAGCGCGAGCGCGGGCTGATCTCGCTCGTTGGTGCAGGCCCGGGTGACCCCGGCTTGCTGACCTGTCGCGCGGTTGAGGTGCTCGAGCGCGCCGATGTGGTGCTCTACGATAGGCTCGTAGACCCCGCGGTTCTGGAGTACGCCCGGCAGGCGGAGCGCATCTACGTCGGGAAACGCCCCGAGCATCACAGCATGTCGCAGGACGAGATCAACGCGCTGCTGGTGCGGCGGGCCGCGGCCGGTGCGCGCGTTGTTCGCCTCAAAGGTGGCGATCCGTTTGTGTTTGGGCGCGGGGGCGAGGAGGCGCTTGCCGCGCGCGAAGCGGGCGTGCGTTTCGAGGTCGTTCCCGGGATAACCTCGGCGCTTGCGGCACCCGCGTACGCCGGGGTGCCGGTTACCCACCGCGAACTTGCCGCGGGTGTGACCGTCGTCACCGGTCATGAAGACCCTGAGAAGCTCGAAACGCAGGTGGATTGGGCTCGCCTGGCCGCCGCGCACGAGACGCTTGTGATTCTCATGGGTATGGGACGGCTTGCCGAGATCACCACCATGCTAACCCAACACGGGCGCCCCTCCGAGACGCCGGTTGCGGTCATCGAGAACGGCGCGCGTGCGTCGCAGCGCTCGTTGTTTGCGACGCTGCAGGATGTGGCGGAGCGTGTCCGCGAGGCCGGGCTGAGTAGCCCCGCGGTGGTCGTCGTCGGCGAGGTTGCGTCACTTGGCGAGACGCTCGCGTGGGTTGAGTCTCGTCCCCTATCGGGCCTGCGGATTCTCGTGACGCGCGCGCGCGCGCAGGCCGGGGAGCTCTCGCGTCGGCTCCGCGCCGAAGGCGCCGAGGCGCTGGAGTTTCCCACGATCGAGATCCGGCCGCCGGCGGAGTACGCGCCGCTCGACCGCGCGCTCGCGTGCCTCGGCGAGTACGCGGTGGTGGCATTTACGAGCGTCAACGGCGTCGAGGCGGTGTTGGCGCGGTTACACGAGCAGTTCGCGCGCGATGCGCGCGCGTTCGCCGGCTGCGAGATCTGGGCGATCGGGCCGAAGACCGCCGAGGCGCTCGCGGCGCACGGGCTGCGCGCCGATTTCGTTCCACGCGAGTACCGAGCCGAGGCACTGCTTGCCGCGTGCAAGAGCGTGGACCTGCGCGGGCGTAGGTTTCTGCTGCCGCGCGCCGATATCGCGCGCGCTGCGCTTGCCGAGGGCTTAGCCGAACGCGGGGCGGTGGTCGAGCAGGTAGACGCGTATCGCACCTTTGCGGTCGGCGGTGCGCGTGAAGCGGTGCTCGAGCGCCTCGAAGCCGGAACGCTCGACGTGGTGACCTTCACGAGCTCCTCCACGGTTCGTAACTTCGTTTCACAGTTCAGCGATGAGGAGGTGGTTCGGCTCAGGGACGCAGTTGTGTTTGCCTCGATCGGCCCGATCACGAGCGAGACCGCACGCGAGCTCGGGGTGCCGCCGAGCATCGAGGCCTCAGAGTATACCCTTGAAGGGCTGGTTGAGGCGTTGATAGCCTATCACTCGGGGGTGCCCCGTGATTAGCTTGAGCAAGCTGCTTTTCGAGACCGAGAGCTACGGAGACACGCTGCGCTATGGTCGTGACGCCGGGGCTACGCGGCACGGCACGCACGGCGATCACGGGCCGGTGGTGGTCTGGAACTGTACGCGCGCCTGCAACCTCTCCTGCAAGCATTGTTACTGCTCCGCGACCGGCGCGCCCGCGCCGAACGAACTCAGTACCGCCGAGGCCGAGGCCTTTATTGACGACCTCGCGGCGTATCGCGTTCCGGTGTTGCTGCTCTCCGGCGGCGAGCCGACGCTGCGCGCCGACCTCCCGGAACTCATTCGCCGTGCGCGAGGTCACGGCATCCGCTGTACGATCTCGACCAACGGAACGCCGATCTCGCGCGAGCGCGCGGCCGAGTATCGCGAGCTCGGCGTAAGCTATATCGGGATCAGCCTCGACGGCATCGGCGCGCGCAACGATCGTTTTCGCGGACGGCGCGGCGCGTTTGAGGATGCGCTTGCCGGTATTCGAAACTGTAAGGCCGAAGGGCAGAAAGTGGGGCTGCGGTTCACGATGAGTCGCGACAATCTCGAGGACCTCGATCGGATCTTCGCGCTGGTGGAGCGTGAGGATATTCCGCGCATTTGTTTCTATCATCTGGTGTACGCCGGTCGAGGAGCCGAGATGACCGCCGATGCGCCCTCGCACGCCGAGACGCGCGCCGCGCTGGACCGCATCATCGAGTGGTGCCGCCGGATGGCTGAGGCCGGACAGGCGCGCGAGGTGCTGACGGTCGATAATCACTGTGACGGCGTATACCTCTACCACAAGCTGCGAGCGAGCGACCCCGAGCGGGCGGAACGCGTGCTTGAGTTGTTACGCCGTAGCGGCGGAAACCGTAGTGGCGTCGCGATCGGCCGGGTCGACTGGCTCGGTAATGTGCACGCCGACCAGTTCACGCCGAATCACACCTTCGGCAATCTGCGCGAAACGCCGTTTTCGCGGATCTGGAGTGAAGCGGCGCACCCGATCCTCGCCGGCCTGCGCGATCGTCGAGCGCTGCTCGGCGACCGCTGCGCCGATTGCGCCTACCTCGATGTCTGTAACGGTAATCTGCGCGCCCGAGCCGAGTCGGTGCACGGCGATTTCTGGGCCCCCGACCCGGCCTGCTACCTCGATTACGAAACCGAGCTGCGTGGGTGAAGGAGCGAGTATGATTGTGTCGTGGAACACGACCAACGAATGCAATATGTACTGCGACCACTGCTACCGCGAGTCCGGCCCGCTTGCCCCGCGCGAGTTGAATACCGTCGAGGCGCGAACCATGATCGGCGGCATAGCCGCGGCGGGCTTCAAGATCATGATCTTCAGCGGCGGCGAATGCCTGATGCGCTCGGACCTCGAAGAGCTCGTGGGCCACGCAGCCGGGTTGGGTTTGCGACCGGTGCTCGGTACCAACGGAAGCTTGCTCTCAACAGACCGCGCGCGTGCGCTAAGAAACGCGGGTTGTCTTGCGGCCGGAATCAGCCTCGACAGCTTAGACCCGCCGCGTCACGATGCGCTTCGGCGCTACGAAGGCGCCTTCACCGAGGCGCTCGCCGGCATGCAGGCCTGTCGTGAGGCTGAGTTGCCGTATCAGATTCACACCACCGTGATGGACTGGAATCGGCACGAGGTGCCCGAGATGGCCGATTTTGCGCTCGAGCAGGGCGCTCGCGCGTTCCACGTGTTCTTCCTGGTGCCCACCGGCCGGGCCGCGAGTATAGAGGAAAGCTCGCTGCGCGCCGCGGAATACGAGGAGCTGATCGAGAAGCTCATGGACAAAGCCGAGACGCTGCCGATAGAGATCAAGCCGACCTGTGCCCCGCAGTTCATGCGCATCGCGCTGCAGCGTGGTATGAAGCCGCGGTTCTCGAAGGGCTGCCTCGCCGGCACGTCGTACTGCATTATCGGCCCAAGCGGCAACGTTCAGCCCTGCGCCTATATGAACATCAGCGCCGGTAACGTGCGCGAACAACCGTTTGATGAGATCTGGCGCAACAGCCCGTTGTTGAAACGCCTGCGGACCGAGGAGTACGGTGGAAGATGCGGGATGTGCGAGTATCGTCATCGCTGCGGTGGATGCCGCGCGCGGGCCTTGCATTATCACGGCGACTTCATGGCCGAGGAGCCGTGGTGTCTCTATCGCGCGAGCGAGGAGGAGTTCGGTGTCGGATAG
>SLBH01000175.1 GCA_007126415.1 Spirochaetales bacterium | reverse complement strand
CGTCTTCGGAATCTGATAAGACATCTCGAAGGATCGATCTTGCTTCTTCTTCCATCGAGTGATCATGCCGGGCAGCGCGAATCCGCAGACGAGATTTCAGTTCGTCGTCGAGGTTCCGTATTGTCAACGGCCACGATCTTGAAGGGTACGAGGGAGACGGTGTCATAGCGTGCCGGGTGTACAAAGAGAACAACGGCAAAGGATGGCCCAGCAAGGACCTCCTTCGTGATCAATTGAAGAGCGCGATGTAGTCGGACAATCTCATCGAGTCGCCGGAACGGCACCTGCACAGCATCCGCAAGCTCCCGCAGTACTTCGCCGGGGTGGGGAGGGAATTTTGGGCTATACAAGCTATACAAACAGTCTCTTGAAGCTCACGACCGCTCACAGCACAAATCGACCGATCCAAGGATCAAGGAGTACCAGCACCACCACGATCAGTAGCCCCGGGAGGAAGTTCGCGGTCTTGATGCTGCGGAGGTCGAGCAGGTTGAGCCCGATCATGATCACCATCACACCCCCTACCCCGCTGATTTCGCTCAGCATCAACGGCGTAACCAGCGGACGCAACAAGCCCGAGAGGAGCGTAAGCCCGCCTTGGTACACCAGGATCGAGAGCGCCGAAAACCCGACGCCTACCCCGTACGCGGCGGAGAGAAGTATTGCGAGAAACCCGTCCATCACCGACTTGGTGAGCAGCAGCGCGTAGCTTCCTTGAGCGCCGGCTTCGAACGCACCGATAATCGCCAAAGCCCCCACGCAAAACAACACGCTCGCGGTCAGAAACCCTTGCGCAAACGGGTGAACCACATCCGCGCCGGATTCGCCGTGATGGTCGGGAGCGAAGCGGTTCTTGAGCCGCTCCCCCAGTCGGTAGATCGCGTCCTCTATCCCGAGCGCGGTGCCGAGCAGCCCCCCGAGCACAAGAGCCAGCGCCATGTAGAGCGTGCGTTCAGCTTCGAGCGCCATCGAGATACCGATCAACAGCGCAACCGCCCCTACCGCGGTGAATACCACATGCTTATACCGCGCGGTGAGCCGAGTGCCTACGAGCAGCCCCACGATAGTCCCGAAAACAATGGTGCCTGCATTTACGAATGTTGGGAACATTCCGGCATACTATCACAGAAACAGCCGGGGAAGTACCGGGGAATCACCAGGGAAGTGGTACTCGCGTACTTGACATCGACTCGCGCCCGGGGTATAGCAGGATCACCTCATTATGCGCCGCCTGTACTCGTTCCCGCTCCGTCACCTCTTTGTCTGGCCCCCCGGTGCCTTGTTGGTGCTGGTGTGTGCGGTCCTCGCGCTTGTGTTCTATCGCGCCGGCACCGCATCGGTAGATCTCGCAACAAAGGACCTCCACAGCGAGATCTCCGCGCGAACCCGTGATGCCGTTGATCGGCATATCGATTCCGCGGTTCGGCTCAACAGCATACAACGCGGTCAGCTATCGGCCGGCGTCGTTGCGCTCGAGGATCCCGAGGCGCTGCTGCGTTTCTTTTCGAGCTCGCTTGAGGCCTACAACGAAGCGTCGGCCGCGTTTTTCGGAACTCGTGACGGCGAGTTCTACGGCGCGCGCCGCACCGCCGGCGGCGAGATAGAGGTGATGCGAAGCGATCCCGAGCGACCCACCCGCGTCAACTACTACAGAACCGATGAACGAGGCGCAGCAGATCGGCTCGCTGAGCAGGACGAGGATTTTGAACCGCGCGTGCGGCCGTGGTACACCGGCGCTACCGAACGGCGCGAGGTTAGCTTCACGCCGGTGTACGCCGATTTTGCGGCCGAAGACCTCGCAATAACGGCCTCGCTGCCGGTTTATGACCACGACGAGCGCCTTGCGGGAGTACTCGGCGTAGACCTGTTGCTCGGCCGTTTGAATCAGCTCCTGCAAGCCGCACGCGCCGAGCACCTCATGACGCTGTACATCGTTGACCGCGAATCGGGGTACATGGTCGCAAACTGTGAGCTCATCGACAACTTCCGCACCACCGTCGCGGATACCAGCGCGCGACTGTATCCCACGCAAACGCAGCACGACCTCATACGGAGCTCGTGGCAACACCTTCGCCTCGCCGAGCGTCGGGCCGGCAATCAATCGGTCGTTGAGCCGAGCTGGAGCGAAGGCTATCTGATCGGGGCTGTGCCGTACCGCAACCGCAACATCGACTGGCAGATCGTCGTAGCGCTTGACGGCGCGCCGTTTCTCGCACGGATTCGAACCGCCGCAGCCCTAACCGTGGCTATCGTCGCGGCAGTGTTGGTTATTGCCGTAGTTGCGGGACTCTATGCCGCGCGTCGTGTGCTCGCGCCGGTCGAGAGTTTGGCGAACGCGGCTGAGAGAATCACCTCCGGCAATTGGGACGTGCGCGTTGAGCCCCCCGGCACGAACGAGCTCGGAGTTCTCGCCGAGGCCTTCAACACAATGGCGGGCAGAATTCACGACTCGG
Source organism: Spirochaetales bacterium (assembly GCA_007126415.1). GTDB lineage: Bacteria > Spirochaetota > Spirochaetia > DSM-27196 > SLAA01 > B1Sed10-166. The sequence continues at coordinate 2,705 of SLBH01000175.1, read as the reverse complement.
TCGAGAACCTGGAGCAGAACGTACGCGACAGGACCAAGGAGCTCGAGCGCTCCAATCGTGCCAAGGACACCTTGTTTTCGATCATCGGGCACGACCTGCGCAGCCCAATCAGCGGCATCAATCAAGTCACCGAGATCCTGCTTCAAAAACCCAGTTCCTTAGATGCCGACCAACGGCGCGAGATGATCGGCGCGATACGAGACTCGAGCAGCTCGGTGCTGAACCTTCTTGAGGATCTGCTGCTGTGGGCGCGTTCACAGCGTGGTCATATCGCATATGACCCGCAGCCGCTGCAGTTGAAGGACCTGGTGACGCAAGCACTTGAACCGTTCTCCGGTGATGCAACCGAGAAAGAGATCACGATCGAGAACGATGTGGATCCCTACTGCATGATCTGCGCCGACCATTTCATGATCACGACGGTCATACGAAATCTCGTCTCAAACGCAATGAAGTACACCGCGCGTGGAGGTCGCGTCGGCGTTGCGTGCGCGAGAACCGGCGAGCGCAGCGAAGTATGCGTTACCGACACCGGCATCGGGATGAACGGCGAAACCCTCGAGCAAATCTTCGATCTCGGCACCAAATCAACGCAACCCGGCACCGAGGGCGAGACGGGAAGCGGTTTTGGCCTTGCGCTCGTACACGAGTTTTTGGAACACCACGGGACGGAGTTGTGCGTCGAGAGTTCTCCCGGGCAGGGGTCGCGTTTCAGTTTTTGGCTCGCGAGCGCCGATTCCGGTAGCGATATAGGCTGCGCCCCGACTTGCCCTACGGCTTGACCCCCGTCGTTATTATATATTAACTTTTATATGTAACGTATCATTTAGGAGGTCGGCATGGCCGTAAAAATCTATACAACGCCTACCTGCTCGCACTGCACCACGGCGAAGCAGTATCTAAGGGAACAAGGTGTGCGGTTCACCGAGTATAATGTTGCGCGCGACGAACGCCGCGCCGAAGAGATGTACAAGAAATCAAAGCAGATGGGCGTTCCGGTAATTGACGTTAACGGAAAGGTGCTCGTGGGTTTCAGTAAGGGCGATCTAGAGCGCGCTCTCAAGAGGTAACAGTCATGGCAACACATCACACCAGCATTACCAATCGTGACGGCTTAGCGTTCGATGCCGAACTCAACGGTCACAGCATTACGCTTGATGCCGCCGCGGCGGCAGGCGGCACGGACTACGGCCCCACACCAAAGCCGTTGCTGCTCACATCACTAGCCGGCTGCACAGGCATGGACGTTGCGTCTATCTTGGCGAAGATGCAGATGCCGTACGACGGTTTTACGGTTGAGGTCGACGGAGACCTATCCGAAGAGCACCCAAGAGTGTACACCGCGATCCGGCTGCGCTACGTATTCACCGGCGCGGAGCTCGACGAGGCCAAGATAAACAAGGCGGTGAAGCTCTCTCAAGAGAAGTACTGCGGCGTCTCGGCGATGCTGAAGCAGATTACAGAGCTCAGCTACGAAGTGCTGCTTAATCCGTAGTCGCTCGATGGAGTTACTTGCACCGGCCGGAAGCGTAGAAAAACTGCGCTACGCGTATCGCTACGGAGCCGACGCGGCTTACATGGGGCTCCCTGGCTTCAGCCTGCGCGCAAATGCCGAAAACATCGCGGATGAACTCCCGGAGAGCCCCGAGATCATCCGGCGCATCAAAGGCAACCGCCGGTTGTTTTGCGCGCTGAACATCTATTTTCACAACGCCGATCTGCGAGCGCTTCACGAGCAGCTCGATCGTGTCGCCGAGTACCCGTTCGACGCGTTCATCGTGAGCGATATCGGGCTACTGCCGATCCTTCGCAAGCGCTTGCCCGAGATTCCTCTGCACCTGAGTACGCAGGCAAACTGCACCAATCGTGAGGCGGCGCGCTTGTACTACGAGATGGGATTCACGCGCGTCGTGGCCGGCCGCGAACTCTCGCTCGCCGAGATCTCCGAGATCAAGGATGCGGTGCCGGAACTCGAGATCGAGGTGTTTGTGCACGGCGCGGTCTGCGTCGCGTACTCCGGGCGCTGCTTTATCTCCAAATGGGCGGCCGACCGCTCCGCGAACCAAGGAGACTGCGCGCACAGCTGCCGCTGGAACTACCGCTTAGCGCTCGAGGAAGAGCAACGCCCCGGCGAGTACCATCCGCTTGAGCTCGGCAGCACCGCCGGCGGCTCCGAGTTTACCACGCTGATGTCCAGCAAGGACATCTGCATGATAGACCATCTCGAGGAACTGCGAAACGCCGGCGTCGACAGCCTCAAGATCGAGGGACGCATTAAGAGCCTATACTACGTTGCGCTTGTAACGCGCGCGTACCGCCACGCGTTAGACGCACCCGGTTTGCCGAATCCGTTCCGTGACGACCTGTTTGCGGTAAGCCATCGCGAGTTCTCGACCGGCTTCTATTTCGGCCGTGATGAGATCGCAACGCCTGCCGTCGGGAGCTATCGACGAACGCACCTGTTTCTCGGCAGCTTGGAGCGGGACCTCGAAAGCGCCGACCCCGGCACCGAGAAACAGAAGCCCTCGGCCCCGGCAAACGGGTGGTCGTCGCCGCTTGCGGTGAAGGTCCGCAATACTATAACCGCCGATACCGCACTTGAGCTCGTCGGCCCCACGACGCCAAGCGTCACGATTGCCCCCGGCGAGTTTCGCCTGCTCGGGCCCGACCGCGAACCTACCGAACGATTGGTCAATCAACACGGT
>SLBH01000338.1 GCA_007126415.1 Spirochaetales bacterium | reverse complement strand
GTCTCAGCGCGGGAAGCTTGACGCCCGTGAACACCGTGAGAAGGTTAGGTTCCGGCGTGGCGGTGCAGCCAATCGACGGTGAGATCGGCGACCGTGTCGCGTTCTATGTCGTTGCTCAGTACATGGCCGGACTCGGTGAGCACGACGTCGTCGGTTATCTCGGCACCAATGTGCGACGTGATCAACCGGCCCACCGAGACCGGCACGGTCTGGTCGGCCTCGGAAAGGATCGTGCGCGTCGGCGCCTCGATGCGGGGTAACGCCCTGCGCGCCTCCTGCGCCAGCCTATATACCCCGGCTATCTGCGGGATCCAGTGGTACGACCAATACTCGCGTTGTAGGAAGATCAGATCGGGATCGTCCTCGTCGCGCGGCGTGTAAGGTTTCGAGAGCTTACGGACGAACAGACGCACGAGCGGGGTGAAAGAAAACAGGCGATTGTTGACACGCAACGCCGGAGCGAGCGCTACAACTGCCGCCGGATCGAAGCGAGCCGCGAGCAACAATGCAAGGAGCCCACCCATCGAGAGACCGCATACCGCCACGCGCTCGTGCGTTCGACGAAGCTCGAGATAGCTGTCGACAGAGGCGCGCAACCAATCGTTCTCGGTGGTCTGGGCGAAATCGGCACCGTTGGTACCGTGCCCGGGTAAGCGTGGGATAAACACCGTGTACCCGGCTTCGTTGATGCGTTCGCCGAGATAGGCAACCTCGCCTGTGTTACCGGTGTAGCCGTGGAGAATCAAAACCGCGCACTCTCCGCCGGGCATAAGTCGCGGCGCTGCCGGTGCGCGTATCAGGGTGTCTTCCGGAATCTCGAGTAGCTTCATGACCACCGCAGCATAGCCGGTGCGTACCGATTCGTCCAGCCGCCGCCCCGGCAGCATAGCCTCGACACCACCGGAGCGGCGCGCGGACCGACACACGGAGCGGGCACACGGCCCGGCGCGCGGCGCGGGCGCGCGGTCACCTGCCGGTTGCCCGCCGGTCAACCTCCGTTTATGCTCAGTTACCGATCAGCTTGAGATACCGATCAGCTTGCTTGACAGCAGCAAGGTGCAGGGCTAAGTTGGAGGTGCTATGAGCACCTATTCGCGGCTTGTGATCTTCCACCTCGCGCGCGTTGACGGAACCTCGCTTTTCCTACACCCCATGAACAGGCCGGATGTAATGCTTGCGTTGAGCGAGGAACTCACGGTGCAGGGGGTGTACGGGAACGAGCCTGCGGTCTCGGCGCTTCACGAGTTTCGTGAAGAGTTGTACCGCTGTTTGGAGGACAGTGTGCTGCGTTGGTCGCTTGAACGCAGCTTCCTTGTGCGATTCGTCGCGGCGGCGGCGAGCTTCATGGCCGCGTACTTCGTCTTTGCACTGTTCATTCGGCTCGCGCTTGCGTTTCAGATACTCGGGCCGCTTGCGGTCGCTGTCGGGGTGCACCGCTTTTTGGGGGCTCAGCTTGCACGGTCAAAGCGCAGCGAGGAGAAGCGGCAACAACTGCGCGAGCAGATCGACCGCATCGTGTTCAATGAACACGGCTTCGTGTATCGCTTGGAGGAGCGCTTGCATCGGTTCGAGTTACAGGCCTCCGAGGCGATGATCGAAGATCTTCTCGGCGGCCGCGCTGAGCTCGTTATTCACGATCACGAACACGACCTCGCAGAGCGCTTCGCCGAGTTGCTGTCGCAACGGTTTCGTTCGGCGGAGCAGCGTCGCAAGCTCCGAAAACTGACTAAGGTTGCTGAAGAAGCGCGCGAGCATAACTCCGCGCATAAATCAAGCGAGGCTATACAGCGTGAGATCGAGACAGTCACGAGTTGGGCGGGCAAAGCCGCGGTGGACCTGCCGTTGTTAGCGTTGCTGGTGATGGTACGCGTTGAGTTGCGCGAGTTAAACCGCTCGCCCGCGGGCTAGGCGTGCCTCGCGATTTGGGGCGCTCGGCTCGTCCTGCTCCTCACCTTCGCCCTCGAAGATCTCGTCCTCAAAATCCGGAACCGGCATGGTTTCGTCGAGCGGTATCTGCTCAAGGCGTCGCTGCATCTCGAGCGAACGCTCGGCCGTGAGCTTGGTCTCTTCGGCCGGTGTGAAGCCGGAGTCGAGCTCGAGGGCGCGCTCGGTGAGTGTGACGGTGCGTTCGAGGTCGCCGTCGGCGAACGCGAGGAGCGCTTCCAGGTAGTACTCCTCGGCCTGCTCGGCGCGCTCGCCGCGACCTCGATCGCCGAACTTGAAGGCCGCCTCGATGCTGAAGCGGTCTACCGTGCCGACCTGGGTCGTCATATCGAGCGTATAATTTGCCACGAAGCGGGTGTTTTCAAACTCAAGCACCCCTCCGATGGTGCTACGTGGGTTCCCCCCCTTCAGCAAGAACCCGGTGTGTAGCCCAAAGAACTCGGTGATCGCCCCCGAGACTCCGGCAGCGTAGGCGGGCGGCTCGGCCGGTAGATCGGTGAACGGCTGAATCGGGACTTGATAGTCGAACGAGAGTTCCACCGGCCTCACCGGCGCGTACGCGATCCCGGCGGTAACGGAGCTCGGTAGCGGGTCGTCCATCACCGGTGGGCCGATATTGCGAGCGGTAAGCCCCACCGAGAAGTTGCGCTCTCGCGCTGAGTAAAACTTCAAAAAGTTGAACCTTGTGAGCAAACCAAAATCGGCCATGTACGCAAACGCCGACTGGCCGGGCTCTATTGTATCGGGAATATGACGATACGCGCTCTTGAGATTGGCGCCGACCGAGAGGCCGTGCCGATAAAAGCTGTTGAGGAAGCGATACGACGCGTTTACGCCGGCGACGCTCTCGGTGTAGCGAATGGTGGCTGCTTGGTCGCCGAACGCGTCGTACTCGGTGAACGGGACGTGCAGGAACTTACCGGCAGCCCCGAACCCGAAATTGGTGAAGCGGCTGGTGTACGCGATACTCTCCATGTTGGCATCGGCGATGAGATTGGTGTGCTGTAGCGCGAGCTGGGTGCGCTCGATAGAGGCGCTTGCGGCCGGGTTGGCGTCGAAAAAGCCGGTGTCGCGCGAGACCGCGGTGTAGGCGGTGCCGAGCCCCTCGTACCGTCCGCCGACCGGAATAGTGAGCACCGGGAACGCGGTGAGACCGGTGCGGCGCGCGGCCTCGGTTCCAAGAAAATCGGCAACCGTACCGTAGGCGTCGGCAAATCCGTCGGCGTTCGCCGGGGCGGATACGAGAACACAGATAAGTAGTAGAACGACCGACTTTTTCATGATTGTCCGTAGTAGTATATCGCCGGTTCCGGCATAAATCTATAGTCCGAAAAGACTCGAGAAGACACAAGACGGCTCCGGAGGGGCCACGCTTCGCCGGGCTGCCGTCCCTGTGTGCTGCTGTCCCCCTGTTCCGGTGTTCCGCGGCCTGCGTAGTTGGCAGGCCCGGTAGTTATGCCGATATTCCATGTAGTATTATAGTGATAAATGTAGGTACCAAGAGGGTGGAGGTCTAACACCCACGTGCGGGCACGGCGCATCGCGACAATGGCAGTATTTCTTACTCTCGCTCTCCTCGGCGGGCAAGCCCTGTTTGCTGCCGGACAGCCCGAGGATCCGGTGCGCCGAGCCGAGGATCTCATGGAAGAGGGCCGCTACAACGAGGCGGTGGTGGTGTTGCAGCAGGTTATCAGCACCGAGCCCGATCGCATAGACGAGGCGGAGCGCCTGCTGCGCAAGGTCAGGGCTGTCCGCACCGATTACAACGAGTTGTTTGAGCGACTTCTTAACCATCTCGAGAGTTCTCCCGAGGACCTCGAGACCACGATCGCGATCATAGACGAGATGGAGGCTCTTGAAGCGCATCCGAGTGCGCAGGTGCGCGAGCAGATCGCTACCGCGCGAGTGGTCGCTCAGCTTGCCTACGACCGCGACGTGGTTAGGCGCATACTCGTTGAGGCGGGCGAGCTGCTTCAAGAGCGTCGGTACGTTGAGGCGCTCGAGCGCTACCGCGACGGGTTTGAGCTTCGTCGCGACAGCTTCGAGGAGCGCGAAGAGTTCGACGCGGAGCTCACCACCCGGGTGGCGTCGCTACGCGAGGCGCTTCAGGAGCGTACCGGCGAGGTGGCTGCGCGCGCCGATGCGGTGGGCGCCGTGGTGGAGATTGCCCAATTGTACCCAGAGAACCGCTCGGCCGAGGCGCTCGGCGAGACCGCGGATGCGCTGAGCGAAGCGCTCGAGCAGGTGGTAGCGCTCGAGGAGGCCCTCGCCGAGGCCGCAGCCGAAGCGGGGGAACTTCGCGCCGAGGTGGCGCGGCAAGCGCCCGACGCTCCGGTGGATTGGCACGTGAACTTTCTGCGCGTTCTCACGGTCGGGAGTATCGAGCAGCGCCGCTACCAGGGTGTGCTCGGCGCTTCGCGCCTGATGCTCGACAACGCCATTGCGGAGTTTCGCGCGCCGATAGAAGACGTGGCGCGCCGGCGCATCGAACTCGGTCACGAGTTGGTGGCCGAAGGGCGCTACTTCGACGGTCTCCGAGAGTTCTCGTTCGCCGCCGATGAGTTCGATGTGGTGGTAGAGGGTATTGTGAAGCGCTCCGGAGATCCGGAGCTCAACGCCGAAGCCGAGTTGGGAGAACAACTCGAGGCGATAGCCGACGGGGTACGGGCTGCGTTTCTCGATGGTCGCCTCCAACTCGACCAGGCGGAAACCTACACCGAGGTAGCGCGTGCATTCGCAACGGCCGAGGCCGGTAGAGTTGTGGGGCTGCCGGCGGGGGTAGACCCCGGTATGGGCCCCGGCGCGGCTGAACCTACGGAGGCGGCCGCGCGCGAACGGTACAACACAGTGCGCGGAGGACTGATCGCCGCGTATCAAAACCTCAACCAAGGTCGCGTACGGGCGGCGGAGCTTGAGGAGGCATGGGAATCGGTCACCGAAGCGCTTGAGCTCGAACACGGCTTAGCCGCGCACGCCACCTCTCGCAGCGTGCAGGTGGCACGCGACACCGCTGACCAGATCGGCCGGTATCAAGAGCAGTTGCTGGCGCGTGAGGGGCAATCGCTGGTTGCTCTCTCGGCCTACCAGTACCGCGACGCCGCGTTCGCGTTCACCGAGATATTTCAGGCGTACGAGCGTGCCGAGCGCTATCTGGACGGAAGCGAGCAACCGCCGGGTTTTGAGACACCGGGGGGTGTAAGCGCGGCCGAGTTGGGGCAGGACCC
>SLBH01000312.1 GCA_007126415.1 Spirochaetales bacterium | reverse complement strand
CCCGGGAGTACCTTGATTATGCCGTCGCTGCGTGCCATATGCCTTCCTTACGCGCTCATGCGTGCGCCTTGACCGATGCTGTTTCTACTAAAAGAAACATCTGAGGCTGCAGACTACCCTAGCGAAGCGTATCTGTCAATAGAAACACTAGAATTGAAGCACTGAAATTTGACCCCGCCCGCGACGACGACCAGCGGTATCCAACCTCCCGGACGGTAGGTTTCACTGCATCGCGTACGACAACAATGCGATGCCCAAGATCCCCCAAAGGAGGCCGACAGCTTCTAGTCTTGTTACGCGCTCGCGATGGAGCACCGCCGAAAGGCCCAAAACGAACAGGATATTCAAGGTATTGCGAACCGGGAACACGAAAAAGCCCGGCAACAACTGCACCGAGACGAGCAACAACCCCATCGCGGTCATGTTCGTCACGCTCTTGTACAAACTGAAGACCACGGTAAGACGATTCCACGGGCTGTACCCGCCTCGTACCGACCGGTACGCACAAATCGGCACATTGATCAATAAAAGCGTGGCGCTCACCAGCAAGAAGAACGTGGGAACCGCCTGCGGCTCCGGGTGGTACGACGCAAAAGAACGCAAGAGCGCACTCGTTATGCCGGTAAAGACGCTCGCCGAGATCAGCAGCAACAGCGCGCGTCGCGATCCCGCATCCTTCTTGTTACCGGCGCCGGAGGATCGCTCTTTACCCATTCCGAATAGGATAATGGCCAAGAGAACGCTCACCAACCCCAGAACCGCCCATCGCCCAAGCGGCTCTTGGTATACTACGACGCTCACGAAGAACGGAATGACTACACTCAGTTGAATCACCGTCCAGCTGATTCCAAGTCGACTCTCGCCGATCACTGCGTAGTAAGAATGCATCGCGATCGCCATCGCAACGCCGTGCGCGAACGGCATCCAGAGCGCGGCTTGCTTCACCTGCGTGAATCCGAGCGCCAGCACTACGGTACCAAGCAAAACAACACTGACCACCGCAAACCAGGCCAGGACCAGCGCGGTATCGAGCCCGTACTCACTTTTGCGCTTGTATGTCTGCCCAAACAGCGCCCCGGCCAGCGCCGAGACAATCAGTACGACATATCCCACCATTTCTCCTCCCTCGCTATATTCTCGCTCGATTGAAGCGCCTGAACGAATAGCGGCGCATTCAATCTTCTATTCGATACTCCGCAGGTGCGCCGCTTGAAAAACTGCCCAAGTACAGCTATGTTTTCGGTAATAGGTTTTACCCGCATGATGCTGAGAAACTGATCAACGACGCTTGAGAAACGGCGATGTACAACATTCTCGATACCCTGTATGACACTCCAAACTACCGAGCCAAAGACAAGCAAAAGGCCATCATCTATCACACCGTCTCGACCCGGCCCGGATTAACTCGCAAGAAGCTTGCCGAACAGCTTGCGTTGCGGGGGAGTACCGTATCAAACCTCGTGCAGCAACTACTCGACGCCGGCCTCCTGCGTGAAGGTGAACTACGGACCAACGGCCGCCAAGGGCGTCCGCAGATCTCCCTTCACCCAAACTTCAACCGCTTTGTCTCGATCGCCCTGTATTTCGTCTCTATGGAGCTCAAAGGCGCACTGCTCAATGCCGGCCACGAAGTAGTAGCGGAGTACAGCGTCTCCTTGTCTAAGCGCACCGACCACGCGCAGCTTACACAACGCATCGTTGAGGTAATCAACCACCTCTACGATCAGTCCCCCCCGGGAGCCGAGGTCCTCGGCTGCGGCATTACCTTCCCGGGATACGTCGACACCCACCAACAGCGCTGGTTGTTTGCGGCGCGCTGGCCGAATCTCCGTAACTTTTCCGTTCGCAACCTCGAGCATCATATCGCCCTACCGCTCGTCTGCCGACGATCACTCGACGCGGAGCTCGAGTTCCTTCTCAGCACGCATCCCCAGTACCGCACCGGCGCTACGCTACTAGTACACTGGGGGTACGGAATCGGGAGCTCTTTCGCCTACCAAGGCGAAATCATTCAACCCGCCGCCGGTGGATTCGGAGAGATTGGACACGTGGATCTGTGCCATTCACCCGAGAACCTCGAGTGCATCTGCGGACGCCGTGGCTGCGTTGAAACCGAAGCGGCCCTATGGGCAATCCTACCCAAGCTGAAAGAGACGCTTGATGAGCTCCCGGAGGCCGAAGATGCGTTCGCGCAAGCGTTCGTCGCGCGCAATCTCACCGACCATCCGGTGGTGACGCACGCAGTAGCTGCCTTCACCCGTGCCATGACAACACTGTACACGCTGCTCGCTCCCGATCGCATGATCCTCTACGGCCCATTTCTCAACAGCGATGCGCTTTTTAAGCGCGTACAGAACGGAATCTTCGCCGAGCTGCCGGCCATGTTCAGCAATCTCTTCACCGTCGAACGCATCGAGACCGGCTTCACAGGAGATCTCTACGGAGCCACCGTTGAGTTCTTCCGTGACGCCTATCGTAAGCATCTCGTCGCCGATTAGCGCTTGTAGCTCTCCTCTCCGCCGGCAATCGTCCGTGTTATCCTTAGACGCTCGTCGGCACCGCTGTACTCGAACTCAACCACGTTCGCCGCAGCGCCAACCGACAGCTCGGTTGTGGTTGAGGATTCCATACCTAGTAACCGCGCCGGGTTGCGGGTGCATAAGCGCACAACTTCCGACAACGGAACGCCCGTGAACCGATGGAAGTGCGCAATACTCCAGTCAAGAAGATGCGCGGCACCCGCAAGCATGGTTGTGCCGGGAAGCCCGAGATGCCCGTCGGGAAACACCTCCACATCTATGTTACCCCATTTGTAGATACCCGGGCTGTAACCGCCGAGCAAGGCTGCGTCGCTCACCAGTATTAGCCGCGATAAGCCTTTCATTCGATAGAAGCACTTCACTACCGCCTCGGGCAGATGGTGGCCGTCGCAGATAATGCCCGCGTACAGATCGTCTTGCGCCAACTGCTCCCAGATGTAGTTCTTCAACCGCGGAATCATTGCATGACTCCCGTTGCCGAGATGCGTGGAGCAGCGCGCCCCGGCCGCCACCGCTGCACGAATCTCCTCCGGCTCGGCAGCCGAGTGACCGATTGCAACGCAGACACCGTCGGCGGTGAGTTTCTCGATGAACCGAACGGCGCCGCGACGCTCGGGAGCCACGGTAACCATGACGATACGGTCGCCTGCCGCCGCTTGCCACTCACGAAACTCTTGATAGTCCGGATCCCGAACGTATGCCGGATCGTGAGCGCCGCGCGGTCCGTCCTCCGACGACACGTACGGGCCTTCTATATGAACCCCCGGGATCGCGGCATTCATGGCTGCGTCGCGTTTCGCCACTTCGTTGATTATCGATAGGTTGCGGAGCAGGCGCTCCTGAGGTGAGGTCACGATAGTGGGGATATGCTGGGTTGTGCCCGCGGCGGCGAGGTGCTTATGGATCGCCCGCATATGCTCCTCGGAGAACTCGTCGAGGCTGTAGTCGCTACCCAAGTATCCGTTCACCTGCATGTCAAAGAAGCCGGGGCTGACGAAGCGGGCACCCGTATCGGTGCCTTCGGGAAGCTCGCGCAGTTCTTGTATAGTCCCGTCGGCTATCGAAACTTCAACCGGGCGTCCGGAGAGAACCGAGACACCCGACAACGTCGCTTTCTCAGCTGTTTCCATGATAGTCGTTTCTCCTTTTAGACCACGGTAGCTTTTAGACCACGGTAGTTTGAACTCCGGCCCTATTGTTCGTTCATTTTCGGAAGCACTTCAGATCCGTGGGTGATCGCGATCACTCGCGAGCCCGGCCCGTGATGACTCAACGCCCCGTCGAGAGCCTCTTGCGCGGTTGACGCAGGGGTAAACCGCGCCTCACGAACCACCTCATCGGACAGACCGGGCGAAACCACCACAACGCGAACTCGTTTACGGATTCGTACCAGGATCACAGCCACAGCCAGAGCAAGAGGGTCCTCGCGTTCATCGAGCTCACCGACCCGTCCGATCATACCGGCGAGTTGGTCCTCGGCGTCGTCGGCACCAACATACTCCGCGAAGCGCGGGTGAGGACCATGCCCTTCCGGGCACGGAGCTACCAGAATCAGGGTGCCGCCGTCGACCAGAACCTTCTCGGCCGAGAGTATTCCTTTTCCTGCCTGCCAGAAATCGGCTTCAGCCGGATAGGCGCTCACGATTGCAATATCGGCGCGTCGATCGAACGGCACTGCGTAAACCCGTTCAGCGTGGATGATGCCCGCTCGATGAGCGTGCACGTAATGCCCGGCCACCACTTTGTACAGCCGCATCTCGCGCGTGAGTATCGTGTTAACAATAAACTCCAGCCCCACATACTCTACCCAACGCTCCATCTCTATCCGTGAACTCGGTTCGTGCTGCCCCAGTAAGTTTTCGGGGATAAGACCGGACTTCATGTGATAGTTTGCTACCGTGTCGGCGCTCGCGATCCCGGGGTAAATCATCTTGCCGCCCCCGCTCCAACCCACCGCACCGTGGGGGACGATGTTGCCGACCGCAACACGCAGGTCGGCCTCAACGACGCGCCGGTCCAACCAGATCTCGGCCCCGGGTTCGGCCTCGCCTAGGTACTGCATGCGTGATTTGTCGGTAAACTCGGAGTTATCGACGCGGAAGCGAGCACATATATCCGCTCCGAGCTTGAACTCCATCTCTTGCTTGGTCATAGCTCGGTGGCTCCCAAGGCCGAAGAGAATCAGAATATCGTCGGGCTCCACGCCGGCCGCATGCAGCTCCTCCAGCACAGCCGGGACCACCAGGTGCGTGGGAGTTGGACGACTGATATCGTCGACAATGATACAGACCTTGGCTCCGGCCGGAGCGAGTCTTGACAGCGGCTCGCTGCCAACCGGCGCGCGCAGCGCCGGACGCACCGCGGCCTCAGTCGCGCGTTCTTCCGGCACCTCGTTCGGCTGCAAGAGCCGGTCGAAGTTCGCGTCCGGCACCGCTACCGTGATCGTTTCGCCCGAGTAGGGAAGCTCCACAATCATCGCAATTCTCCTAGTTTTTCAGGCAGCCACGCCACCCTCGCCCGCGAAAAGTACGCGCATCACTGCCCAGCCTCATTCCTGCAATACGTAACCTGTATACGCGTCCACCGCGTAGCGCTTGTCGCGCCGCTTGCCGGCAACCGTCACGAGCCAAATCGGCTTGTGCACCAGCAGCGGCTCTTCCCACAAGGTGGAAACCGAGCATTTATGTCTTACCTGCAGATGTGCGCGCCGGCGGTCGGTCTTCTGAACTGCGTCCGCCGGAGTCACGGTTGGCGCCAACGCAGTGGCATCCGCCGGCAGCTCAGCGCGCGTCGCACCAACCCAGTCGGGCTGCTCTCGATAGACGCTTGCCACACCACTGAGGCCGTCTACCGATACATAGATCTCGGCCTCTTCAAACCGCTTGATACCGAAGCGCTTGCTCTGCAGACATAACGTGAAGTAGTACGGCTTGTAATAGAGACTCACCTCGCGAAGTTCGGCATTACCACCGATTCCCGCAAAGACTCGATCGGCAAAACCGAGCCGGCGCAGAACCCGCCTACCGGCTTCCTCTCGATGCACGCGCATCTCAATTATCTGGAACTCCGAGTCCGGCACGCCGGCTTCGGAGCTGTGTTCAACAGCTGCGCTCGTCATGTTGGGTGCTCCCTGTACGATTGAACGATGAACGGCCCACGCTCTAAACGTGGGCCGTCACTGATAGGACCGAGGTCAACCCCCCAAGTTCATTAGGGCATCTCCCTGATCGCTTCCGAAAGCAACTCATCGCCTTTCTTCGGCGCAAGCAGCGTACCGCCGACCAGTATGATGATCGCTACGGCGAACCCGATCCAACCGGTGTAGTATGCCGGGTAACCGTCGAACATTGCCGGCGGAAAGGTTACGAGAACACCGTTTATGATACCACCGGCCAGAATGCTGTAAAAGGAAGCGCTCGGTGTTATCTTGCGCCAGAACATCGACCCAATATAGGCCGGCAGGATAGCCCAGCCGAACACCAAAAACGTGAGAATCAGTCCGATGATGACCTGAAACGCCAACGCAGCCCACAGGCCCAGCAGCAAGTATGCGACCGTCGCCACGCGAGCATACTTCAGAACCTGTTGCCAGCTCGCGTTCGGCTTGAACGATCGGTAGAAGTCGTTTATCACGAGTGTTGCCGGTCCAAGGAGGTAGCTGTCACCCGACGACATAATCACTGCGAGCAACGCGGCCGCCACCAATCCCGCCAACGGACCCGGCAGGAGGTACGCCGTTAACTGCGGGAACGCGGCATCCGCGACCTCAAGGTTCGGCAGTGCCAATCGTGCGTACGCGCCGAGCGCAGGCGTAATGTAGGTAACGAGCAGGTAACTCAGCGCCCCAAACACCGGAGCGTAGAACGCAATCTTGGTAGTGCGCGCCGAGATCATGCGTTGATTCGCGTACTGCAACGGAAGATCTGCGAGCCACAAGAAGAAAATCGTAAGCATGAAGCCGAGCCCCAACGGATTGAGGTGATCGAAGTACTCAACCGGAAGCTGATTGCGAACCTCAGCGAAGCTGCCGAACTCCATATTGGCTGCGGTGATCATGATGAACGCACCCGCCAACGACACCACGATCTGCACGATGTCGGTCATCGCGACACCCATGATCCCGGACGCAACGGTGTAGACCGTGACCAGTATTGCGCCGAGCACAATCGCGGTCTCCAGGTCCCAGCCCAGGAAGGTATGCGCAATCGTGCCGATCGCCACAAACTGAGAACCCAACAGACCTAACCCAACAACAAGGTTCATGAGCGAGATCAGCAGCCCGTTCTTGACGTCGAACCGAGCGGCGAACCATTCGGACACCGTGTACGGGCGCACCCTGCGGATTACCACCGCGATCAGGAAAGCCCAAACCAAGAACCGCGTGACCGCACCCCAGGCATACCAGACTCCTTCGTACAGATGCCCATAGGCCATCCCGGAAATCCCCAGGAAGGTTACGCCCCCCCATTGAGTGGCGAGAACGGTCCCGGCGAGGAGGACGATTCCGAGCTTGCCGCCGCCCATCAGATAATCTCGGAAATCTTTGATGTATCTCGCCATAAAGATCCCGATGGCGAAAATTATCGCGAGATAACCGAAGATGATGGCTTCGCCGGCCAAACCTAGTTCAAAAACTCCGTTATCGTTCATCGTTACGCATCCTCCTTCTCATCGAACAGTTCAATCTTATGACCGAGGAACAACGATCCTCCGGTCAACAGGACTGCGTACAGGATCAGGAAGAACCAGTCCATTCCGCCGTGGAAGAAGGTGTGCGGAATAACCAAGAACCCACCGAACAGAACCACCAGGATGAGAACAACCCCCGCTATCGCCTGCTTCGGCTGCAGCAGGGAACTGAGAACACGCTTGCGCTTCTCGTTGAACTCATCACCCTTCCAAGGGTTATATGCCATGCTTGTGCCCCCTTTCGTGTTACCCGAATTTCTGCGCCGACTCCGCCACCGCTGCAAGGTTCACGCGGTATGCTTCACGCGGTGTGCGCGCGGCGCCCTCACGCTTGTCTCTCGTGCGTCTGCACCACCTTACAGGTGCCGCACTCTACCCATGTACTTATCGAGATACTTCTTGTTCGCCTCATCACCTCCTGGAATGTTGGCACTCCGCCAAACCGGGACGGTAGCGCCGAGCTTCACGAGCTTCTCTATGGTTCTGATCACGATCGAGTGCAGCGTGAACGAGATCGCCATTGTCGACACCGGAGCGATCTTCTGATCTACGCCTTCGATCTCGATCACCGCGTCACCGAGAGGAGCCTTGATGTCGATCGCCACGTCGGCCAGTTCGTACAGGTTCTTGTTGGAGTTGTGGCGTGCCGGGTGCCCGTGCGGGATGTTGTCGGCGAACTCCTTGGCGCACACGCCGATGACGAAAACGCCCCGCGAACGGCATACCTCTGCAGCCTCAATCGTCATTGAGTTCACGCCGGCCGCGTTGTTGATGATGATGACGTCGCCCTCACCAATGCCGTAATACGTGATCAGTCCGCGGGAATTGCCCTCAACACGTTCAATGAACGTAGTTTTCCAGGCTCCGGACTGCAGTGATACACCGGCGTCAAGAATCGGGCTTACCGCTGCGAGCCCGCCCGCGCGATAGAACAGTTCCTCGCCGGCCATCGTAGAGTGCCCTCCCGGCCCAAAAACATACAGCAGCCGATCTTCCGCGATGCGTGGGGCAATTGCCTCAGCAGCTTGGTCTATCTGCTGCGCCTCTTCCTCGAGGATGCGATTAATAACGCCGGTAGAGATTTCCGCGTAGTTTTTCAAGTTGTCCATCTTGGCGCCACCTCCTATATTGATATTGGGATCGTAACACTGTATGTTATTAATGTCAAAAGTTTTTTCGCACAATGTTCTTAATGGCGATTACTGGAGGCAGGCGATGACGTATCATAATCATGAAGACGCAATTGAGTTTGGAAGCAGCCCCGGTCATCAGTACGGGCTGTTGATCGACGAACGCCACGGCGCGGTGAACGGTGTTCGAGTTGGAGTCTCACTCTACGATGAGACCGATTATGCTTCCCCGGGCGTACACGAGTTCCAGGAGACGTTCTATGTTGTAACCGGACGCGGCCGGGCCAAGATCGGCGAGCAGGAGTTCGCCATTAGACCGGGTAGCGCGTTCGTTGCACCGGCCGGAACACCGCACGCGATTCGGCGCGAGCCCACCAGCGAGCCGGTGAAGATCATCTGGAGCCATGCTCCGTGCTCGTGAACGCGTCGGCTCCGCGCTTGGGACCAAATAAGCGGTTTTACATTACTAACCGCACGTGTTATAAACATATAGGCAGCTATTAGGTATCGATGTGCAAACGAAGGAGCATAGAACGATGAAAATCCGGATTAACCCCACCAAAGAAGAGAACGGACGAGCGGCCGCCGAGCGTGCGGCTGCGCTGATGAAGGACATCCTCGCACGGAAGGAGAAGCTGCGCTTCATCGCGGCGACCGGTGCGTCGCAGTTTGAGTTCCTCGAGCACCTCTGCGCCACCGAAGGCATCGACTGGAGCCGCACCGAGATGTTCCATCTCGACGAGTACGTTGGGATCCCCGACACACATCCGGCAAGCTTCGTCGGCTACCTCAAGGAGCGCCTCGTCGCGAAGGTAAACCCGGGCACGGTGCATTTCGTCCGCGGAGACGCGCCGGACCAAGAGGCCGAGCGTCGCCGGCTGTCGGAGTTGATCGCCGCCGAGCCGGTGGATCTCGCGTTCGTCGGCATCGGCGAGAACGGGCACCTTGCGTTCAACGACCCGCCGGCCGATTTCGAGACGCAGGAGCCCTACCTCGTACTAAATCTCGACGAGCGCTGCAGGAAGCAGCAGGTAGGCGAAGGCTGGTTCGGCTCGATCGATGAAGTGCCCCCTCAGGCTTACACCATGTCGATCCGGCAAATCATGAGGACCGAACAGATCATCTGCACCGTCCCGGACGAGCGCAAGGCCGAGGCGGTGAAAAACTGCCTCGGGCCGGACGCCGAGATTACGCCGAACTGGCCGGCTTCCATTCTCAAGAAACACGCGGCTTGCGATGTCTTTCTCGACAAAGCTTCGGCCTCGCTCTTGGAGAACCCCGGCGGCTGAGCGCTCCGCGGGGCGCACCACGCTGCAGCGCCGGTACCACGCCCCGCGGCTCTTGTTACGACACGACCGTGTCCCGCAGCAGCCGGGCTGCCGCGGTCACGAGCTCCTCGCCGCATTCACGAGCGAGGGGCCGCGAAAAACCGTAGTACCGGTACGCCTCGGCCGGCTCATAGCCGCCGAGGTCGGCCGCTTCGGCCGTCGCAACGTAGCCCACCGTAGCACCCGCGTGCCCGGCAACCAGCACCTCGCAGTCCGTGGTGTCCCGCACGCTGTTTCTAATCGCCCAGGCGAGCTCAACGAACGGCTCACCGGGCAGCAACACCAGCGCGAGCGCCTCGTCAAACGCCAGCATCGACACCCTGCGCCCGAGCAGTGACTCCGCCGCCGGTGGCGGCGGCGGCGAGTGCTTGTCTTCGACCGGCGCAAGCGACAGCTCCACTTCCGAAGACGCGAAGGTGAAGCAGATATCACCGCCGCGCGTTACTCCACGCTCCTCAGCCTCGATCAACCGGTTCGCCAAGTCACGACCCATCGCGATGAGTTCACGCACCTCGCCACCACGGAACGCGCCCTCTGCATCCACAAGGTTCGGTCGAACATTCCCCGAAGCACCCTGCAGCACGAGGCACGGCACGTCTCCCGCCTCTTCGAGCGCGGCGCCGAACACTCCTGCCACATCTCCAGACAGCTGTGCGATTTGGGGTGAGAGCACCGTCGGGTGCATCGGGAGCACCGCGATTCGTCCTATGGGACGATCCTCGGCCCGCGCAGCATCTGCCGGAGCGCCGTTGTGATCGGGCTTTCCATAGAACGATACCAGTGCTACTGAGGGGTCCACCGGGCCGCCGGGGTTCGGCGCCATCTGCACGCCGTGCTCGGTTTGGAGTCGGCGATTAACTGCGTAAGAGTTGTGGGCGATCCTGAACCCGATCCGCGTTACCGGGCGCGCATTCTGCAGCGCACGCTCGGCGGCGCGCGCTGCGAGGTCTGTGAGCTCAGCACGCGCGGGGCCTACCGCCTCGGCTTCCCCGAGCGAGAACACCGGCGGTCCGGTGTGGGTGTGCGTAGCGCAGACGAGCACATCGAGTCCCGACGTGGGGGGTGCGAGCAGCGGGTCGCCGGGCGGCGGGGCGGCGCGCGGCGAGCTCTCACCGGACGCCGAGGTTGAATGTGGAATGGGGGCGCCCGCCGCCTCCAGCACCCGGGTTACCGCCGCCACGATCTCGCACTCGAGCTCGCGGTCTATCGCGAGCACCTCGGCGAGGATTAGGACCACAGCGCGATCGTGCCCGCGAAAGGCGGCCGCGCGCACCCATAGAGTGTTGAGCACCCCGTCGGCCGGGCGGTTGCGAGCGGCGTGGCCGGGCAGCAGGTAGCCGGACCAGTCGCCGAACGGCGCGGCGCCGAATCCGGCGCATAGCCCCCCGGCCGGCGCGGGCCGCGCGCGTCTCCGCCCAGCGTGCTCACGCGGCGCCTCCCGGTCCGGGCGGTTCACAGCTTAGAGACGCGGCTCTTGAAGTTCGCGATGAACTGCTTGTTCCAGTCGTCGCCGCCGGGGGCGTTGCCGCTACGCCAGATCGGCGGGGTGACGCCGCGGTCCTTGAGCAATACAACCGTCTCGGCCGCGATACAGTTTAAGATATACGCGTTCGCAAAGCTCGACATCGCGGCAACCTTCTGCTCAACACCCTCAATCGAGAGCACCGCGTCGCCGATCTCGAGTTTGCTGTCGATCGCGAGATCAACGAGGTCGTGCAGGTTCTGCTTGGTTGGGTGGCGCGCGGGATGATCGGGCGCGCTCTCGCTCGCGTGCTTGACCGAACTGATGCCGATCAGGGTGACTCCGCGCTCCTTCGCGGTGATCGCGGCGTCTATGGTAGCGGCGTTGATGCCGTAGGCGTTCACGATGATGAGAACATCGTTCTCACCGAGCCCGTAGTCCTCTATCACGATGCGCCCGTACCCGGGCGTGCGCTCGATCGCCATCGAGCGCAGAGCGCCGTTGTTGAGAAGCGTGCCTTCATCGAGGATCGCGCTGAAGTGCATCAGCCCTCCGGCGCGGAAAAACACCTCCTGCGACGCCAAGTTTGAGTGCCCGCCGGGACCGTAGACATGCACCAAGCGGTCGGCTTGTATCTGATCGGCAAGGATCTCGGCCGCACGCTTGATCGTGCCGAGTTCCTCGTTCTCGATGCGCTGCAGGTGTTCCGCGATTCGTTCTCGGTACTGGGTAGTCACTGGTGTTGTGTCGCTCATACTGCTCACCTCCTGGTTGGTAGACGCTACCGGTTGTCCACCGGTTGTTTGCCGGTTGTCACACGCAATCTGTGGTCACCCGCGGCCTACCCCAAGCGCAAGCTCAGGTAGGCGCGGTCGTCGAACGAGATGTTGTCTCCGTACACGCCCTTCGTCGATTTGAAGCTTCTGAAGCACAGCGGGTCGCGCTCAATGATCTCGGCGAGCGAACGCTCGGAGGCCGCGAGCGTGGGCTCGAGCACCGGGTAGCCGTCGCTTGCGAGCACGAGCCGCCGGCAATCCGGCGGCACGCGATGTACCTCCACCGCAGGCTCCACCTCTTCGAGGAAGCCGTCGAGGACGTGAAAGGCGTACGGCAAGTCGCGGTTGAGGTTTTGGAACTGCTTCTGCCGCACGAGTAGCTCGCGGATGTAGCCCCGCCCGGTATCGTCGTGGCGCAACTCCTCGATGGTTTTGCCGCGCAGCAGTTCGGACTCTAGGTACATCGAGCGCACCTCCGAGAGCAGCGCGTCGGCGTCCTTCCACGCGGTGATTTTGCGGTCGTCCACCAGCGCTTGGCAGTCGCCGATCAACCAGAGCTCCGAGCGAAACCGGGAGTAGACGATCGCGGCCGCGCTGCTGCGGTACTCCGGATTGCTTTGAGCCTGCTCGTAGGTGCCCTCTTCTCGATAGATCTCGGCCACCGCGGCGTTCAGCCGCGTGAAGCACGCGAACGCGTCTGCGTCGCCCGGCATCGTCTCCAAGGCCTCGGCGATACGGTCTACCGCCTTGCGGCCGGGGCTAACATGCCCGTCCCGCCCCGGCACCTGGCTCGTGGTGCCGTCGAGCACCGCGGCAAGGCGGTCGTTCACCACAATCGCGTCTTCACAAGACTCCGCGTCGCCCCGTTTTCCGAGCAGATAGTATTCTTCAACCTGCATGCGCGTTCCCAGTTGTTGTTCGGTTCCGGACCGACCCTCAGTTTCAGCTCGTCGTTCCGTGCTTTTCATCGTCAACCCAGCTTAAAGCTCGAGGAGATCGAGCGGCCGAGCATGCGGTTCATCGCGTACACCACGATGAACACCGTAACCAGAAGCATCACCGAAAGCGCCGCGCCCTGGCCGAAGTAGCCGTCCTGCACCGCCGAGAAGATGCGCACCGGAACCGTTCGCGTACGCGCGCTGTAGAGCAAAATTGTGGTACTGAGCTCCTGCAGCAGCGTCGCAAAGGTGAGGATGGTGCCCGCGATAATGCCCGACATAATCAACGGCAGCGTCACGCGGCGGAAGGTATAGAGCCAGTTTGCGCCCATGATCATCGAGCTCTCCTCGAGCGTTTCATCGAGCTGCGTGAGGCTCGCCACAACCGAGCGGAAGACGTACGGCGTTCGGCGTACCACAAACGCGATCAAGATGATCATGAAGGTTCCGCCGAGCGGCAGCACGGTGTCGCCCGAGAACGCCGAGAGCAGCGCAACCGAGACAACGATACCCGGCAGGATGAACGGCGCCATCACCGCGAGGTCGAGGATTACCGCGCCCTTCGGGCGCCGACGCTCAGTGATGTACGCTACCATGCACCCGAGCACCGCGGTGATGAACGACGCGGTGATCGAGAGAAACAACGAGTTGAAGATCTCTGAGGACACCATCCGCGGTATGCGCAGGTAGTTCTCGAGCGTGAAGCCGGTTGGAAACAGTCCGCGCCACTGCTCAAAGAACGACATGATGATGATCGTGATGTTCGGAAGCATCGCGACAATCAGCACCAGCGTGCAGTACGCCACCGCGATCAGCCGCGCCAGCCAGTGCGTGTGCAGGTGCTGCTCGGAGCGCGAACTCGAGACCGTCTCGTACTCGCGACGACTGATGACGTATTTCTGCAGCAGCAGCGCCGCGCCGGTGATTGCAACGCTCACCATCGCGATCGCGGCGGCTGAGTTAAGGTCCCAGAACCCGGTAACCCGGAAGTAGGTCAAGGTTGGAAGCACGTACTGATCGCCACCGAGGATTGCCGGGATGCCGTAGTTACCCATCGAGCGGATGAACACCAGAATTGCACCGGCGCCCAGGCTCGGGATGACGAGCGGCAGCGTAATGGTTCGCATGATGCGCGGGCGTCTTGCGCCCATCATCATCGCCGCTTCCTCGAGCATAGGATTCGCCGCGCTGAACGCACCGTAGCTCAACAGGAACACAAACGGGAAGTACGTGAGCGACATCGCGAAGATGATGCCCCACAAGCCGTAAATGCTCGGAATCACAATCCCAAACGGCATGAAGATCTGGTTCAAGAAATGGCGGATGATGCCCTGACGACCGAGGAGAATTACCCATGAGAACGCGCCGATGAACGACGGCATGATGATCGGCAAAATCCCGATCGAGAGAAACAGATTCTTGAACGGCATCTTCACGCGCGCCACGAAGTAGCCCATTGGGAGTCCGATCAAGCTCGCGAACACAACCGACGAAACGCTCACCACAAACGAGTTTCGAAGACTGCGTTGATACATCGGCGAGGTTACGAAGCGGTTAAAGTTCTCGAGACTGAGATTACCGAGGTCAATATCGAATCCGGGCCCCGAGAGCGCACGCAAGACCGTAGTCGCGAGCGGCCAGAACAAGAACAGCACCAAGAAGAGCAGCGGGAGCGCAAAAATCAGGTACGGCGTCCAGTCCTTCTGCAGCAAGCGCTCGATGCGGGACTCGGTTTGGGTGCGAGTTGAATCTGCGGCCATCAGCTCACCTCTTCTTCTTCTGCAACGGTGTCGGCCACCGTCTCGGGCGCAAATAGCAGGGCTTTCTCACCGTTTACCTGCACCGCAACCTCATCACCCTCGGTTACCCCGTCTACCGGCGCGTACATGTCTACCTCGAGCGCGTCGATCGCATAGGCGTCGTCCACCACTACTTCGTAGCGGGTAATCTGCCCGAGGTTCTGAATGACGTTCACGCGCCCCACAATACCCCCGCCGGATCCGCCGGCTTCTCCGGCCGCCGAGGATACATTGGTGATCGAGAGGTTCTCCGGCCGTGCGCCGACGAGCACGTCTTGCCCCGGTGAGAGGGGCCCTTCCAGCTTGATGCGCTCGCTGTGCGGGCGAATCTCTAGCTCATTACCGATGCGCACCGGCGACTCGCGGTTTGCGCCGGCCGCCGAGGCGACGTTGCCGTGAAAGAAGTTCATCTTACCGATGAAGTTCGCGACGAAGGCATTCTGCGGCTCATGATAGAGCTCACCGGAGGAGCCGAGCTGCTCTACGTTGCCGTCGCGGAGCACCGCGAGGCGGTCCCCGATCGCCATCGCCTCTTCTTGATCGTGCGTCACGAAGATCGTGGTAATGCCGGTGACCTTCTGGATCCGGCGGATCTCGGCGCGCATCCGTCGGCGCAGTTTTGCATCGAGATTGGCGAGCGGCTCGTCCAGCAGCAAGATCTCGGGGTCGTAGACCAGCGCGCGCGCCACCGCCACACGCTGCTTCTGCCCACCCGAGAGCGCGGTAGGGCTGGGGTTGCGCTTGAGCACATCAGGCAGCCCCACGAGATCCATGATCTCGGTAACCTTGGTTCTGATGGTTTCTTCCGGCACCTTGCGCACGCGCATGCCGTATGCAACGTTCTCGTACACGCTCATGTGTGGGTACAGCGCGAAGCTCTGAAAGACCATCCCGATGTTGCGGCGAAACGGGGGAATCGTCGTTACATCGCGCTCGCCGTAGTAGATCTTACCGCCGGTAATGGACTCAAGCCCGGCCGTGCAGCGAAGCAAGGTGGTTTTTCCACACCCGCTCGGCCCGAGCAGGCAAAAGAGTTCGCCGGGCTCGATCGTGAACGACACGCTGTTCAAGGCGCGAACCGGATTTCGGCCTTCGGGGTCGAACACCTTTTCGACACCCTCGTATGTCATACTCAGACTCATTGGTCCTCCGCAGTGTTGGTGTAAGGTATTGAGGGCACGCGGCTACCGCAGCCGCGAGCCGGCGGGCATGGCACCCCCGACCCACGGCTCAACCGCTGCGCGGGTAGTAACCGCTACTCGATCAGGTCCGAGAAGCGGTTCGTGAGGTCGTCGCGCATAGCGGCGGCTTCCTCGGCGTCGTACGTGAAGAACGTGATCTCATCGAGCGACGGGAGCGGACCCGGTCCGGGGAACCCGGGGTGCACAACGCGGCGGTCGCGTGTCTCGAGGATGATCTGATACGCGTCCTCGGAGG
Source organism: Spirochaetales bacterium (assembly GCA_007126415.1). Classification (GTDB taxonomy): domain Bacteria; phylum Spirochaetota; class Spirochaetia; order DSM-27196; family SLAA01; genus B1Sed10-166. The sequence continues at coordinate 1,252 of SLBH01000312.1, read as the reverse complement.
TCATGAAGTCCATGAACAGCTCGGCCGCGCGCGGGTTAGGACCGCCCTCGATGATTCCCGATGCGTCGAAACGACGACCGGTGCCGTCTTCGGGATATACATAGGTAACCGGAGCGCCCTCGTTGATGTAGCGCGCAATGTTGCCTTCGCCGGTCACGCCGATCGCGTACTCACCGCGCGCCACCGATTCCGGCACTGCGGTAGAACTCGATACAAACACCGCCTGGCGTGCGACTTCCTCGAGAAAATCGAAGCCGTAGAGACCGTGCATCATGTAGATCTGTGCGTATGCCGAGCCCGAAAGCGCCGGGTTCGCGAGGATCAGCTCGCCCTCGTACTTCGAGTCGATCAAAGCTTCCCAGGTGCGCGGATAGTCTTCTTCGTCGAGAAGCTCGGTGTTGATCATGAAGGCCTGCAGCGGCATCGAAAAGCCGTAGTAGCGCGGCTCGGCGGCGTCGTCACGGACCTCGGCCGGAATCTCGTCGTGATGTGCGGCTACGTAACCGCGAAACAGATCGTAGTTGTCGTCGAACGCTTCCTTGGCGATGCCAAGCAGAATATCGCCCGCCGGATTGGGTTGCTCGGCGCGAAGGCGCGTCAAGAGCTCTCCCGAGCCCGCGCGGATGACGTCAACACTGATTTCGGGATACTGCTCGCTGAACGCTTCAACCAGCGCGTCGGCCTCGTCCTCGGCGGCCGCGCTCCAGACCGTGAGCGAGGTGGGCTCAGCGTCTTCGGCCGCGCCACCTGCAAACATCGGTGCCGCAATCACCAAGACCGCAAGCACTACCAACCATACTCTTCTCAACATTCGGAAACCCCCTTAATGGTCTCACCAGAATTTGGGCTGCTTTCGTTTTCTTGCCCGTCGTGCAACAGAATACACCCAAAACCAATATAACGCAAGAGAGAATCAAAAAACGCAATTCATGCGTGGGTAAGGGGGGGGGTAGTTCTGGGCAGGAATACCGAAGGACCGCGGGCGCCGCAACTGCACGACGCCCGCTAACTTACAGACTGCTACCGAGTCAGGATGCCGACCTCAGACCAGAGCCTCGGCGGTTTGGTCCTCGGTTTCGGCCTCCACCCAGGCTTCCTCGTTTTCCTCTTCGGCGCTCGCGTCCTCAAGCGCGGCCTGTGCGGCGATCTCGGATTCAATCTCGGCCGCGTCTTCGAGGAGTTCCTCTTTGGTGCGGAACTGCGGCTTGAACTCCACGTGCTCGGCCACCACCTTGATGCGCGAGTGCGGCTT
>SLBH01000184.1 GCA_007126415.1 Spirochaetales bacterium | reverse complement strand
CGGAAGCACGGTGAATACCAACAACGACGAATACAACAAGGACAGTTAGACAACACAGCACTATGGAAAAGAAACGAATTCTCACCGGCGACCGCCCGACCGGCAAGCTACATCTCGGACACTACGTAGGCTCTATCGCGAACAGGGTGAAACTGCAGAACCGGTACGAATGCAACTTCATCATCGCGGATCTTCACACCTTAACGACTCGGCCCGGCAAGGAAGAGATAGCCGAGATTACCGAAAACGCTCGCGAGATGGTGCTCGATTATCTCGCCTGCGGAATCGATCCCGAGCGCTCGGTGATATACCTGCAGAGCGCGGTGCACGAAACGTATGAGCTGAATCTCCTGTTCGAGATGCTCGTTACGGTCCCTCGACTGCAGCGCCTGCCGAGTCTTAAGGACATGGCTAACTCGGCGAATCTCTCGGAGATGCCGTTTGGCCTGCTTGGGTATCCGGTGTTGCAGAGCGCCGATATTCTCGGCCCGCGCGCGCACCTTGTGCCGGTTGGTCGGGATAACGAGAGTCATGTTGAGCTCACGCGCGAGATCGCGCGCCGGTTCAACCACCTTTACGGTGAAGTTTTCCCGGTTCCGGATTCGCTCATCGGAGACGTGCCTACACTCGTAGGAACCGACGGCGCCGGCAAGATGTCGAAATCTCTAAACAACGCAATACTGTTGTCCGATGACCGCAAGACCGTCGAGAAGAAGGTGCGCGGCATGTACACCGACCCCAATCGCGTGCGCGCCGATGTACCCGGCACCGTGGAGGGAAACCCGGTCTTCGTCTATCACGATATCTTCAACCCCAATCAAGAAGAGGTCCGGACGCTTGCCGAGCGCTACCGCACCGGCACGGTCGGTGATGTGGAAGTCAAAGACAAGCTCGCCGCGGCGCTCAACCGGTTCCTCGACCCTATTCGCGAGCGGCGTGACGAGTTCGCCTCGCGCAGCGGCTTTGTCGACGAGGTGATCTACAATGGAACCGTTACGATGCGCGAACAACAGCAGGCGACGCTGCTTGCCGCCAAGAAGGCGATGGGGTTAACCGGCGTATGGAACAAGATCAGTCGCAAGGCCGAGACGGCGCGCAAGAAGCGCGAGAAACGCTCCTGAATTCGGCGGCGAGGTTTCGCGAGGAGGTCTATCGCCACTACCGGCGGTACGGGCGTTGCTTTGAGTGGCGCGAGACCCGCGACCCCTATGCGATTCTCGTTTCTGAGCTGATGTTACAACAGACGCAGACCGAGCGGGTGCGCGCGAAATACCGCGAGTTCCTGAGTTGTTTCCCCGAGTTTCGCTCTTTGGCCGCCGCGCCGCTTCACAAGGTCCTCGCGTGCTGGCAGGGGCTAGGGTATAACCGTCGCGCGCGGTATCTCAAGCAGATTGCCGAGATTGTGCTCGCGCGGCACCACGGCGAGCTGCCGGCCGATCCGGCTGAGCTGCTGGAGCTACCGGGTATAGGCACCGCGACCGCGGGTTCACTCGCGGCATTCGCGTATGATCTCCCGGTTGTGTTTATCGAGACCAACATCCGGCGCGCGGCGCTCCATTGGTTTTTCGCCGACCGCGAACACGTTCGCGATAGAGAGCTGCTGCCGTGTCTCGAGGCCGCGCTCGATCGCGATCACCCGCGGGAGTGGTACTACGCGCTTATGGATTACGGCGCGGCGCTCGGCAGAAGCAGCCGCGACAACGCCAACCGCCGAAGTCGTCACTACACGCGCCAACCGCGCTTCGAGGGCTCGCGTCGTCAACGGCGCGGACAGATTCTGCGTGCTCTCAGCGGCGAGAAAGCGATATCGCTCGAGCAGCTCTATAGCGAGCTGCCGGAACCGCGGCAATTGACCGACGACGCGCTCGAGGCACTCGAGCGTGAAGGCTTTGTGGTGCGCGAAGGCGCCGACGCCTTGCTTCGTCTTTCGTCGTAACCGATGCCTTCCCGCGATGATTGGCGGCGTGCGCGCTATCGATCGGCGGAAAGCACGAGTTCGCGCTGGAGCTTCAGTAGCTCGCGCGCGGCGTGCTCGTCCGATCCGCGAACCTCGGCCATGATTCTCATTATCGGCTCGGTTTTTGAGCCACGCATCCACACCGAGGCAACCGGAACTCCCGCAGCGTCTCTAAACAGAAGCTTCAGCCCGCCGTCGTGCTCGCCGCTTCGAGACTCCGGCCCGAGCCCAACGCGGTCGTGTGTTCCTTCGTAGTTGTGCTCTTCGTAGGCGACCGCGCCGAGTTTGTCGCGGAACCAACGCTGCTCGCGGCTCCACCTCGTGAGAAACCGCTCCTCGTAGCGGTGCTTCAAGACCTCGTGGCTGCCGGTGTTCAGCCGTAACAGCGCCTCGGGATCATACGCGCTCGTCGTTACCCAGCGAGGAAGCTCGGTGAGCACCGCGGGCACGTCTCGCGCTGCGCCGCCCTCGGTGTCGGTAAGACGAAGAAGCTTTATCACCGTAAGCAACATCGTCAACGGGTCGCGCACTCGCTGCGGCGGGATGATCGCGCCGCCGTTCGAGCCTTCTCCGATGATCGGCACCGTGTATCCGTCGGCGGTTAAGCGGTCGGCAAGGGCGAGCACGTTCGCCTCTCCGACCTCGGCTCGATACACCTCGGCGCCGAAGCGCTCGGCGATCTCCTCGATACGCAACGAGGTTGGGCCGTTTACTACCACAGCGGCACGCGGCTGAGCGTCCGATTCAGCCGAAGCCTGCGCCGAGAGCTCGCTGAGTACACCGAAGCACGCGAGCGCGAAGACGTCCTGAGCGCCGAGCGCAAACGCCTGTGTCTCGGCGAGCGCGCGGTAGACCAGGTTTCCGCGGTCACCGTCGTTATCGGGAACGTACCCGAGCAGAAAACCGCTTGGATCGCCGGCGCGCTCGGCGAGCGCGGCGCGGCAGTCCTCGAGTCCGGGGCCTTCCGGCACGATTTGATGCACCACCGCTCCCGGCTCGGCGTTTAGAAGCTCAACGCCACAACCGAGTTCCTCGAGAACCTCGCGATCGATCGAGCGGCCCCGTGCGCTCCCGTTGAGCTCGCCGAGGACGGCGAGCGGGGTGCTTCGGCACGCGGCACGCAGGCGTTCGGCGGTTCGGCGGTTGCCGGGGTCGAGCAAGCGCAGCGTCTGCTCGCGGTACGCGCGGGCCGAGGCGGCGTGGTGCCGGTGTTCCGCGGCGAGAGCCGAGCCTACCGCCTCGAACGGCACCGCCGCGGCTCTGCGTACCGCTGCGCTTCGCTCGGCGCTTGAGCCAAGCAGCTCGCGGAGCCGTGCGGTGAGTGTCTGCGCCTGTGCAACGCTCAAGACGCCTCCGTCGTTGAGGCCGAACTTGAACCCGTTGTGCCCGATGGGATTGTGGCTGGCGGTGATACAGATGAACGCGTCGAGGTCGGGATTCATTGCGCTGTAGGCGAGTAACTGAGGTGTGGGCGCTATACCGAGGTACTCGGGGGTGTGCTCCCGGGCGAGTAGCGCTCGTACCGTAATCGCCGCGATCAGCTTCCCGGTGGGCCGGGCGTCGGTCGCGACCGCTACGCGGGCCGGGCGATCGAACTGTCGGCCGATGAACGCGCCAAACGCATCGGCGGCGAAACAGGCGAGCAGACGGTAGGGCTCACCGATAAGCGGAGTGAAATCATGCTCGTCGCCGGCTTCGGCGAATACCGTACGCAAGCCGGACGCCGATAGTATCAGCCGCTGCAAAACAAAGGAGTAATCCTCGGCGCTCCAGTCCGAGTTGGAAGAAAACGGTGTAGCGATCGCTGATTCGAGTTGCTGAGTCACGGTGAGGCTGTTATGCTGCATAGTGTTACTTGTTAGATCGCGATCCTAGCTGATTTTGGCTTGGGCTGTCAATTGTCGTCGTGCGGTTCCGCGTGCGGTTCCGGGAGTTCCGAGGCAGGTGAGCGGATGGAGTTGAAAATTCCGTCGAATCTACGTATAACTTGAGAGCAAAAAGAGGCGTTCTATATGAAGAAGATTCTCGTTATTGATGAGTCGCAGCTTTTTCGCGATTTCCTCAAACAGAAGCTCAGCGAGTACGGATTTGAGGTAACGGCGGCGGTTAACGGCTTAGACGGCTCGGTGAAGATGCGCCAACATATGCCGGATCTCGTCATCATGGATTACTACCTTTCGCGCAACAGCTCGATCGAGTTGCTCGAGAAGAAGAAGAGCGATCCGAACACCTCGGCGACGCCGGTAATAATGTGCTCGGCTCGCATAGATCGCCAAAAGCTTATGCAGGTCGCCAAGTACGGTGTTAAGAAGTTCTTCACCAAACCGATCAAGGTCGATTCCCTGCTGCGAACGGTCTCCGAGATTCTTGAAGTGAACCTCGACCTCGACAGTACTCCCTGCATCATCGAGGCGCATTTCAACGACGAAATCCTGTTTGTTGAGGTATCGGAAGGCCTAAACAAAGAGAAGATAGAACTGCTCAAGTACAAGATCTCGGAACTCATGGATCTGTACGAGGTTGAGACTCCGCGTGTACTGCTGATTATGCCGAACGTCGAGATCAGCGAAGATGATACCGTTAAGCTTGGGATGCTGCTGAGTAACATTCTCAACTATACCAAGACCAAACCGCGTTTCGTGAAGATTCTCACTAACAACGAGTACGTCAAAGAGTTCGTGTCTTCTCGCGGCAGCTATCGTGAGATCGAGGTCACGAACAGTATCGAACGTGCGATGGACGGCCTGCTCGGCAAGAAGGCCGGGAGCTACATCGACGGCGAACACAGCGTGATCCAAGAAGACTTTCTCAAGAGCGACGCACCCAAGAAAGAAGGTAGCGAGTCGTTCGATATGAAGTTTGAGACGGAAAAGACCGTAGAGCAAGGCCTCGGCGAGATAGACCGCGAGGTGAAGGTTGCAATCGTAGACGACGATATCGTGATTCAGGAACTGATCGACACCGCTTTCGCCGATACCGGATTTCAGGTGCAGGCGTTCAACAACGGCAAGGAGTTCGTAGAGGCACCGGATATCGAGTCGTTTGATTTGGTGTTTCTTGATCTCATGATGCCCGAGATGAACGGGTTCCAGGTACTGCAGCATCTGCAGAAGCAGCAACTGAAGCTTCCGGTGATCGTGCTCTCGGCGCTGTCCAAAAAGGAGACCGTGGTTGAAGCGCTCAAGTTCGGTGTCAGCAGCTATATCATCAAACCTCTGAGGCCTGAGTGGATTCTCAAGAAAGCCACCGAGGTACTCCGCATGAACTTCTAGCGTATGACAGCACGCATATGACGGTCCGGTATCACCAACAGTTCAGCGCGGCGTTCGCAAACTCGCCGGTCGGGATGTTGTTGCTTTCTCGCACCGGTCTTATCGAGTACGCCAACGACGCGTTCCGTCGTCTCATAGATGGGGCCGGTTCACCGGAGGACGCCAATCTTAGCTCGTTCTTGGTGTCCGAGGATGCCTCTCGAGTTGAGTTCGCGATACAAGCTATCGCACAAGACATCCGTGAGACGCGCGGGCTGTGGGTGCGGCGGCACGTATCAGAGGGGCGAAAGCCTTGGTGGAAGATTTCACTGGCGGCAGCCTCTGCCGAGCTTCCGCAAGACTCCGACGAGCACCTGTTGTTTGCGCTCGTAGAGGACGTGACCGAAGAAAAGGACGCCGAAACCAGGCTGAAGCAGGCTAAGGATACCGCCGAGAAAGCGACCAAGACCAAGTCCGCGTTTCTCGCGAACATGAGTCACGAGATACGCACCCCGCTGCACACCATCACCGGAATCACGGAGCTCTTGCTCGATACGCAGCTCGACGCCGAGCAGCGTGAGTACGGCGAGCAGATACGCTTTTCAGCGGAGGTCTTGCTCGGGCTCATCAACGACATACTAGATTTCTCCAAGATCGAGGCGGGCAAGCTTTCGCTCGAGGTCATACAGTTCGATCTCTTCACGATGACCGAAGACGCGGTTGATATGGTGAGTCTCGAGGCGCACAAGAAAGGCCTGGAAGTCGTAACCTTTCTCGACCCCAAACTGCCGCAGGTGATCTCCGGCGATCCGGTGCGGTTGCGGCAGATTATCGTTAATCTCTTCAACAACGCGGTTAAGTTCACCTCCAAAGGCTACATCTTCATACGGGTTCGGCCAACGCTCGCGGCCGACGGCTCGCCGATGATACACTTTGAAGTGATCGACTCGGGAATCGGCATCCCTAAGGAAAAGCGCGAGCTTCTGTTTCAAGCGTTCAGCCAGGTCGATTCATCCACCACACGGCGATTCGGCGGAACCGGGCTCGGGCTCTCGATCTCAAAGAATCTTGTCGAGATGATGCGGGGCCGACTCGGTGTAAGTAGCGAAGAGGGAAAGGGATCGCGCTTCTGGTTTCGCATTCCGTTACGTACGCCCGACACCGTCACTCCGGGAGGAGGGCCGGAGGTTAAACCGATCTGCGAGGGGCTCCGTGTTCTTATTGTTGACGACAGTCGTGTCGCCGCGGCGGTGCTCTCGCGATACCTCCAAGGATGGGGTGCAACCACCGAACACGCCCGCTCCGGCGAACAAGGCATTCAGGCGTTTCGAGATGCGCTCGAGGCAGGGCGGCCGTTTGATATAGGTCTTATAGACCAGAACCTCAGCGGCATCGACGGTTGGCAACTCGCGAGCGAGATAAAGTCCGACGAGCGGTTGCTCAATACGAAGCTAATCCTGCTGAGTCCTACCGGGAAGAGTACGCCGGAAGCGAAGATGAAGCTGCTCAAATGGTTTCAGGTGTATCTCAACAAGCCGGTCAAGTGGCGAGAGCTATACGACGCACTGAGACGGCTCACGCAGGCAGACAACGGTTCGGCGAGTGACGCATTGCAAACGGCGTCTTCCGATGTCGAGGCGTTCGGCTCTCCGGTGGAGCTACTGGAGACCTTCGATGATGAAGCGGTTGAACTCGTGGAGGAACTGGAAGAGCTCGAAGAGTTCGATGAGTTTGAAAGCGATCGCGGCGACGGCGACGATGACGATGACCACGTCGCCGCTGAGGTGAGCAACCGGGGCCGCGATGAGGGGGCTGCCGCACCCGAGGCCGCACCCGAGGCCGCTGAGCAGGGGCGCTCCGAGACCGTGGAATCCGAGTTCACGTTACTGATCGCCGAGGATCATCCGGTCAATCAGCAGCTGTTTCAGACCATCCTTACGAAGCTTGGGTATGCCACCGAGGTTGCTACCGACGGCCAAGAGGCGGTGGAGATGGTGCGTGCGCGCAGTTTCGATCTGGTGTTCATGGACGTGCAGATGCCGCGCCTCAACGGCTACGAAGCTACGCGCGCAATACGTGAGTTTCATCCTACCATTCCGATCGTGGCCGTCACCGCTAACGCCATCCGCGAAGAACGCGAGCGGTGTCTCGATGCCGGTATGAGTGATTTCCTCAGCAAGCCGTTCAAGAGTCGCGATGTCGTTCCTCTGCTCCGTCGCTGGCTTGTGAGTCGCGAGCGTATAGCGGTCGCGGGCGGCGGTTCCTCCGACGCAGGAGTAGAAGAGCCTGAACTCGATCACGTTTTCGATTTTTCCGCGGCGGTTGAGGCCTTTATGGGGAAAGCCGATGTGGTTGTGCGCGTGGTAGGGAAGTTTCGCGCGCAAACCGATGCTGAGCTCGAGCGCTTGGCGGAAGCGCTTCAAAGCGAGGATTGGGAGCAGGTGCGCGGTGGCGCCCACGCCATAAAGGGCGGAGCCCGCAGCCTCGCGGCACTCGATCTCGGCGATGCGGCCGAGGAACTGGAGACCGCAGGTCGAGAACAGGATCGGGAAGCGGCCGAGAGGGCATTCGATCGCCTGCGGACCGAGTACCGGCGCTTCAGCGAGTACCTCGTGACGCTACCCGAGTTCTCGAGTCAGGCGTGATGGGTATGGTTGAAACCCGCGGCCGAACCGCCTGAGAAGAAGCTACGAGCTACCGGCAAACGCAACACAATCACGCCGTAGATTGCCAAGCCAACCCCAACGCCCAAGACCAACAGCGAGAGGTGATTTCGCATCAGCTCGACAACCGGACCGAATACTCCGAAACCGAGCGCCGAGGCTGCAGCGGCAACGGTCTCGTAGACCCCGAACACCCTCCCGCGCCGCACCGCCGGTGTGCGGCGCTGCAGCGTGGTGATGAGCGATAGGTTTACCATTCCGGCACCGAGCCCGGCTGCCGCGAAGGCCGGGAAAAGCGCGGGCGCGGTAGTGCGCGCACCGGCGGTTATAATCCCAAGCGCGAGGATAAAGAAGCCGCGCCGCAAGATTCGGTACTCACCGCCCGGCGAGCTCGCTTGCGTGGGACGCGCCCGCGCGTACCACAGGTACCCGGCGATTCCGCCCGCGAGCACAACCGCGAGATAGATACCGAAGAACGTCTCCGAGAGCCCGAGGTCATCGAGAACCACGAACGGGAGCGCCAACAGCAACGGCGGGAAACTGAGTCCTACCACTCCGTGCGTAACAACCGCGAGCGCCGTTCCGCGGCGAACCCGCAGGTAACGGAGCGCCGAGCGTGTCTGGCCGGCAATGCCGCCGGCCGATCTCCCCCGTGGCCGCCGCGGAATGCGCATAAGCTGCTCTTGCGCGGCCGAGACAACAAAGGTGGCGCCGGTGCACAACAGAAGTAACGGCCCGCCGAGAACCGAGAACAGCATCCCGCCGAGCGCGTTTCCGGCGAGGTTCGAGAGCTGGACCCCTGCGCCGCGAATCGCGTTTGCCGACCGTAGATTCGCTTCCGCTACGATATCGGGTAGGATGGCCTGCACGGTCGGGAGAAATACTACCTGGGAAACGCTCACCACCGAAGTGAGTACAAACAGCAGCACAACCGGGGTGCCTCCGTTTTGAACGAGTGACGCAGCCGCCATGATCGCGAGCCCCCTGGCAAGATCGGATCCCACCAGTAGGCGCTTGCGATCGAAACGGTCTACGAGCACGCCCGCGAGCGGACCGAGTGCAAGGGCCGGAAGATACGACAGCACCTGCGCCGCCCCTATCACCGATGCCGAGTCGGTTAGCTGTTTGAGATAGAGCGTGAGGGTGATCAGGAAGACCGCATGCGCGAGTTTCGAGGTGATCTGTCCGGCGACAAGTAGTTTGAAGGCCGACGCGCCGAGTTCGCGAGGAGGCCGGGGCCCACTACTCACCGCAAGCCGCCAAGAAACAAGCGGCGGTGTCTTCCCAGCTCGGTAGTCGCTGCGCTTGCGCAGCCGCACCGCCGGCCAAGTTACGGCGGCGCACCGGATCGTGCATCAGCGACCACAGAGCGCTCGTCAACGCGTCTTGGCGGGCAGGGTCATACAGAATGCCGCTCACTCCGTCGGTGACGATTTCCGGGATCGGGCCGAGTTCGGGAGCCACTACCGGCACCCCATAACTGAGAGCCTCGGCGAACACCATTCCATAGCTCTCGAAGCGCGTTGCAAGCACAAACACGTCGCTCTCTCTCCATACCGCGTGTAGTTCGGCGGAGTCGAGCGTGCCGAGCGGCGTGACGCGCTCTGCGACCGGGCTTGCGGCGATGCGCTGTCTCAGCCGATCGGCGTAACGCGACTCCGCCGCAGCGTGGCCTACAATCCGCCATTGCCACGTATATTCCTGGAGGTGCTCTAAGGCTTCAAGCACCGCCTCGAGGTTCTTGCGCGGGATCCAGTTCGCGACCGTAAGAATCTGAAGCGGTTTGGAGCGCCGAACGGTGGCGTTGCTCGCGGCGGTTGCGGTGCTCGCGATGGTCGGGAGATCGGTTCCCGGTGGGCACGCGTAGAGGTTCTCCGCCGGGAGCCCGCGACGGCGGAGGAGCTCCCGCATGTAGCGGCTCGGCGCGATCGCGCCGTCGAACAACGGAAGCGCGATTCGTTCGGCGCGGGCCTCGTCCTCACCGTCTTGCTCCTGGGACGGAAGGAGATGGGCGAGCAGCAACCAGCGTTGGCGAGCTACGCGGTCGTCGGCTCGCGCCGAGCGCAACCGCCGAGCCGCATGGATATACAGGCTGTCGAGCACGAACACGCGTGGTCCGCCGAGCGAGTCTTGCCGGTCCGCTTCTCGGCGTAGCCAAGCGTCGATTGAGTCCAACGGCACGAAGCATTGAATCCGGCTGCCGTCGCGCGCAAGTATCTCGGCTACGCGCGCGTTGTAGATGTATCCGCCGGTCTTGGTGTTGCTACTCGGCGGTGTTACCAGAAGCGGGTTCAAGGTCTCAGTTCGTACGATGCCCAAGCGGTCTTCGACTCCCAGATCTTGATCTCGGTAACGGAGTCCGGCTGCGGGAGCGTTTCGTCGAGGCGCTCGGCCAAGTAGCGGGCGAGGTTCTCGAGACTGGTCTGCCGATCCTGGAAAAACGGCAGATCATTCAGCAGTTTGTTGTCTATCTCGCCGAGCACCGACTCGAGCGTGTGTTCCATGGCCGCGATATCGGTCGAGAAACCGTTCTCGTCCAGTGTCTGCGTTGTGCGCATCCATTCTACTTCATAGGGGTGCGTATGCGGCTCCGACTCGGGGCCAAAATCGCCGCGAAGGAAATGGTGGGCATTGAGCGGCCGGATAACACCGGTTTTGTACATTGCGGTTCTCCTGATTTCTCCCTAGTGCTTTGTATCGAAAACTACCTGTAGCACTCGATTGGGCTCGGTATCAAGCAGTTCAAACGCCTGTTGTGCGCGCTCGAGTGGATACCGGTGAGTTATATATTTGCCGGGCGTGAGCTCGATGCAGAGCGCGATAGCCTGCTCCAACCGACGGTGTTTAGACCAGCGGCCGGCGAGTACCGGGTCTACGCGCGATACCTGGCTGCTTTTGAGCGTGATGCGCCGGCGGTGGAATGCCTCGCCGAGGCGCAGCGAAACCGGCTGCGTTCCGTACCACGACGCCTCAACGACCGTGCCGTGCGTCGTCGTTATCTCGATTGCCTGCTGCAGCGCGCTTTCTTGCGCGCTCGTGTTGATCGCGATATCGACCCCGCGGCTCTCGGTCAGCTCCGCGATGCGCGTCGGTAGGCGGCGGTCGGTGGGCGCAAGCGCGATACAGCCGAGCTCTTCGGCGCGTGCGCGACGCGACGCGATCGGATCTATCGCGAACACCGCCGAAACGCCGCTGCGCCGCAAGAGTTCGGCCACGAGCAGGCCCACCACACCTTGGCCGAAAACAGCTACAACGTCCCCTATCACCGGTGCAGCGTCCTGTACTACGCTCAACGCGGTCTCGACGCTTGGAAGCAAGACCGCGTCCTCGTCGGAAACGCTATCAGGGAGCTCCAGTAGCTGGTGCTGCTCGGCGATGAAGACGTCTTGGTGCGGCTGAAACGCAAACACCCGCCGTCCGTGTTCGGTTTCCCCCACATTCATATAGCCGTAGCAAACCGGGTAACCGGCGTCGCCGGCGAGGGCGGCGATGGTCTCGCCCTCAAGCCGTTGGGGCATCTGGTTGCGGAAGTAGAGAAGCTCGCTGCCGTGGCTCACTCCGGCCAGTCTTGAATGAACTAGTGTTTGGGTATCTGAGTTGAACTCGAGCTCGAGCTCACGAAGCTCTACACGTCTTGGCGCCACGAAGTACAGTGCTCGCGCGCTTATCGGCCGACGTTCCGTTTTCGAAGTAGCCACAGTAGGTCTTCTCCTAATCGCGAGACCGAGACCGTCTCGAATCGGGGCGCTTGTTCGAGCCTCGTTACACCCAACTCTCCGACCGCTGCGATCCCGGTTCCGATCATGACCGGCGCCACGACGAGGTGTACCTCGTCGACCAAATCTTCCCTGAGAAACGCCGTGATCACCCCGGGGCCACCCTCTACGAATACCGAGCGGAGCCCTCGCGCGCTGAGCTGCTCAAGCACGGCGCACAACACCAAGCCCTTGCCGTTGTGCGAAATCGGCGCCACCTCGAGGCCCAGGCTCCTGAGCGACTCAACGCTCGTTGTGTCAACGCTCGGGCAATCTCGGTTGAACAGCACCGTAGTGGGTACCTCCGATGCGGTGCGGACGATCTGTGACTCGCGAGGAATGCGGAGCGCGGAATCGAGCACGATTCGTTGTGGTGAGCGCGCGTTCGGGAGCCTGCAGGTGAGCAGCGGATCGTCGCTCAATACGGTCCCTATTCCGACAAGTATTGCGTCGTTGTCGCGCCGTAAGGTGTGAGCGTACTCCAGACTCTCGGGACACGATATCCAGCGTGAGGCTCCGCTTGCGGTCGCCACCCTGCCGTCCAGGCTTTGCGCGTAACTGATTACCACCGACATTGAACTCGGCATCTTGACTCCAACTTTTGCTCGGAGTCTAACGAGAATGAACCTACTGCTGCAACCCACCGAGCCGTGGGGCCACGCCTTCACGAGAGGCCACGCTTTGACGAGATGACGCGACGGCGCGCCGGTAATTTGACTTTGTTCGTAATCATCGCTATTGTAACGACTAAGAGAGTAAGCAAAACACGGTCAGTCGGGAGCCATGAAACATCAACACCAGTCTGATGGCGTAGCCGGAAACGGAAACGGAAACGGAAACGGAAACGGAAAAAACGGTAACGGGTCGTACACTGCCGGACAGTGGAAGAAGCGCATTCAGGAAGACCCTAATCTGTTCTACAAGATCGCGCCTGCGCCGCGGCCTGATGAGTCCGGCGCCGTTCAAGATAGCGCTGATGTGGAGCTCGTAGCCAATATCGACTTTCCTACGCGCTACGGTAGCTTCATGCTCTACGGGTTTCTCGAGCGCAGTAGCGGTCTCGAGCACACCGCGGTCGTGAAGGGCGATGTCCGAGGCGTTGAGCATTGCCCGGTTAGGGTACATTCCGAGTGCCATACCGGCGATATATGGGGCTCGTTGCGCTGCGACTGCCGCGAGCAGCTGGAGTTTGCGTTACGCTATCTCGGATCCGCTGAGAATGGCGTGATCGTGTATATGCGCCAGGAAGGGCGCGGAATCGGGTTGCTGAATAAACTCAAGGCGTATCGGTTGCAGGACCTCGGGCTTGATACCGTGGAGGCCAATCACGCGCTCGGGTATCCGGCCGAGGCGCGCGACTACCGCGTTACCGCCGCTATACTAAACATCCTGGGGGTTACCTCGGTTGAGCTGATGAGTAACAACCCCGACAAAATCGAGAAATTATCGAGCGACGGGGTGCGCGTTGTCGGCCGGATCCCGGTCGTAATCTCTCCAACCGAGCACAACCGCTTCTATCTAGACACCAAGAAAGCGAAGATGGGCCACCTGTACTGAGCGAACGCACCGCGGTTCCCACAAACCGAGCCTGAAAAGCCGCGCACTAAAGCGCGGCCTCTATTCGATGCATCGCCTGCTCAACCTTCTCTCGGTCATTGAACGCGCTGATGCGTACATGGCCTTCGCCGGACGGCCCGAAGCCTATGCCCGGCGTGACCACGACGCCGGCCTTCGATAGAATCCGGTCGAAGAACTGCCACGCGCTTCCACCGGTCTGTACCCAGATATACGGCGAGTTCTCTCCTCCGGTACAGCTGTATCCGATCTTGCCGATAGCCTCCCTGATAATGCGAGCATTCTCGAGGTAATAAGACACGAGTTCCTCGACCTCGCGCTTCCCTTGCTCGCTAAATCGGGCCTCGGCCGCGCGCTGTATGGGGTAAGCAACGCCGTTGAACTTGGTGTTGTGGCGGCGGTTCCAGAGCGCATGCAGTGTCTGCGGCTCGCCGTTAGAATCGAAGACCTGTACCGCCTTCGGTACGATTGTGTACGCGCAGCGTGTACCGGTGAAGCCCGCGGTCTTGGAGAAGCTGCGGAACTCTACCGCAACACGCTCGGCGCCGTCGATCTCGAAGATCGAGCGCGGGAGATCGGGGTTGCGGATGAACGCCTCGTAGGCGGCATCGAAGAGAATAAGCGCTTGGTGCTCCTGCGCATACGCAACCCAGTCGGCAAGCTGCGCGCGTGTCGCGACCGCGCCGGTAGGGTTGTTGGGGAAGCATAAATATACGAGATCTACCGATTCGCTCGGCGGCGCCGGGATATACGAGTTCTCCGGCGTGGAGCGCAGGTAGCGGATTCCGCCATACTGCCCGTCGTTGAACTCGCCGGTGCGACCCGCCATCACGTTGGTGTCGAGGTAGACCGGGTAAACCGGATCGCCGATCGCTACGCGTATATCCTGCGCAAAAAGCTCTTGAAAGTTTCCGATATCGCACTTGGTGCCGTCGCTCACGAAGATCTCGTCGGGCTCAATCTGAGCACCGCGTGCCTGGAACTCCTCGCGCGCGATCGCGTCTCTGAGAAACGCGTAGCCTTGTTCCGGTCCGTACCCACGGAACGTATCGGGGTGTGCCATCTCCTCAACCGCTTTCTGAAAGCTCGCCACAATGCTCGGCGGTAGCGGGCGCGTTACATCGCCGATGCCAAGCTTTATGACGTCGGTATCGGGGTTGTTCCGTTGGAAGGTCGCGACCTTCTGCGCGACCTCGCTGAACAGATAAGACGACTGCAGTTTGCGATAGTGTTCGTTCATTCGTATCATCGGCTGGTCCTCACTTTGTTGTCGCTAGGTCTCGTACTGTACCAAACCCTGACGGACCTGTCGAGTTTAGCCCGTTCAGTGATTGTGGTCCTCGATGTTTCGTGCCTTGCGAATCGGGAGATCTCGGTAGCGTTGTCGTAATGCAAATACGGTTTCCTCTACGCGCCGCTGCCGCTCCCCTCGGTCTTCGAACAACTCGCCTTGTTCGGGACCGTGCTCGAAGGTCACGTTGTCGAGCCCTACGCCCAGCAATCGCACCGGGCGAGGATGAGGGTACAGGCGGTCGAGGAGTTCGCGCGCGGCGTCGTAGAGTTCCTCAAGCGACCGGAGCGGCCGAGTGCGGGTCACGCGGGCGGTTTTCGTCGTGAAGTCCTGAAACCGGAGTTTGAGCGTCACGACGCGCGAGATTCCTCCTTCGCGACGCAGGCGAAACAGGATACCGTCGGCGAGCTCGAGTAGCACGCACTCGAGAATCTCGCGCGACCGGATATCGTGCTCAAACGTTGTCTCGGAGCTGACCGAGTGGGTTTTCACGTGTTCGTGATACACTCCGGGGTCTATACCACGCGAAGAGCGGTAGAGGTAGGCGGCTCCGGCCTCTCCAAACAGGCGTGTGAGCTCTTCGATTGATTGCGCACGTAGGTCTAACACCGTGGCAATTCCGAAGCGCTCGAGACGGCGGCGCGTCTGTTTCCCGACGCCCCAGAGCTTCGAGAGCGGCAGATTCGCGGTGAACTCGAGTTCCTCACCCGGATGTATCCGGAACAAACCGTCGGGCTTGTCGTACCCGGAAGCGAGCTTCGCCAGGTATCGGCTCGGCGCGATCCCGATCGAGATCGTGAGCCCGCTGTCGCGGCGGACCTGTTGCTTGAGTGCTTCAGCGGCCTGCAACGGGGGCCCGAGCAACCGCTCGGTGCCGGTCATCTCGAGAAAGGCCTCGTCGATCGAGACCTGACGCACCACCGGGCTGTACTCGCCGAGGATCTGCATGATGGTGTGCGACAGCTCGCGATACCGCTGCATGCGGACCGGTAGAAACACCCCTTGCGGGCACAGCTCGTAAGCGCGCGCCACGGGTTGCGCCGAGTGGACTCCGTACGCACGGGCTTCATAGGAACACGCCGAGACGACCCCGCGGCCGCCGGGCCTGCCCCCAACGATTACCGGACGGTCCCGCAGCTCGGGATTGTCGAGTTGCTCGACCGAGGCATAAAACGCGTCCATATCGACATGAAACCAAACGGGCTCGGCCATCGCTGCGCTACTCCGCCGGCACAAACGGCTGCGTAACGCGGGAGCTTGCGCTCACCGCAACGGCTCCGTTTCCGAGCCGATACGGCTGAGAAAGATCGAACCACAGCGCTTCGATGCTCGTTTCGATCTGAACACCTGCCGGCACGGTGTACTCTACCTCCAGCGGGACCGGCGGTCGCGTCCCGACATAGATATCGGCCGAGGTCCCATCATCCGACACGCTGAACGGAAAGTTGGCGTCGAACAACAGGAAACTCTCCGGCGCTTCGAGCCGAATCGTGAGGTCGTCGAAAGCTTGCTCAGGCTCGAGCACGAGTCGATGCTGGATGCGATCGAGAAAGGTCTGTTTCGTGAGCTCGCCTTCTACCGGCTGAGGCAGCCTTGCGGTCTGAATCTCGGCGCGCCTGCTTCCGCCTTCGATTGTATGAAGCTCATCGCCGAGCGATAGGCGCAGCGAGGGTAACGGCGCTTGGCTCTCTACCCGTACGCTACGCGTTTGATCCGCGAACGATATACGCTCCTGTATCTCTACCGGCTGCGGTCGCCCTTCCTCAAAGGGAGTGATCACCACCACAAACGCGATGAACGCCACAGAGGCTACACCGGTAACGGCCGAGAGAAGCTTAAGACTGAACAACGCCTTTCCCGGCGACGGCGGGCTCAAGAGAAAGTCGATTCGTACCAGCATCAAGATGAACGGCAGGATAACGAGCGCCAAGATAGCGTTGCCCCGCACCGGAGAGAGCAAGAGCGCACGAACCGCTCCGAGCTCGGGGCGCGCGAACACTACCGTTGCCGCAACCAAGAACCATAACGGCGCGAGCAGAAGCCACAGCGGCATAAAAACTTTCTTGCGCGTGATCGAGAACAGAAACGCGCAGATCAAGGCCCATAAGAAGTAATAACTGAACGATATGCTGACGCCGGCCATGACGATCACCAGCACCATCAGCACGAGAATCGCGGCTGCGGAGTAGAAGCTACCGTGTTTGGAGAACGGCAGACGGAACGCGACTTGGAAGACCGTTGCAAACAGGAAGATCGCGAGTGTGAGTTTCATCACGAAAAACGGTAAAGGGTAAAACTGCCAGAGAGTAGGGAAGCCGCGCAGCTCGAGAACTCGCTCGAGAAGTACCGTAGAAAGAGCCAGGAACCCAAATACCAAGAGGAAAAGAATCGGAAGGCTCCAAAGGTTACGGCGCAGCGAGCGCAGATACCGTGTGAGCCGTGCGCGGTACGTCATGCCGTACAGGAGCATCGCGGCGGCGATCACCCACACCACTATGACGTGCACAGTCTCAGGTATCACAACGTGACCGCCCGGGAGCTCAAACACTACGTAATGGCGATCCCACTGCGCATCGACGCCGCCGGCGCTGCGCTCGATGATGCCGTCGACAACCTCTATGAGCTCCGAGAGCCACGCTTCCTGCTCGAACTCGGGCTGGTCGCGGCCGGCAGGAGCTCGTTCGAAGGTTTGCGCGGCAGTGGAGGGAGCCGCGCTACCGTCGGCGTACAGCCCGAGTGCCGGCAGCTCGGCCTCGAGATACCGACCCACCGGGGTGTTGGTTGTTGTAACCCCGGCGCGATGGAGATGCCCGAGTGTTCCCGGGAAGGTTACCGGCAGCGCGGTTGCGTGAGCGCTGGTAAGGGCCGCCTCTATGAGCCAGGAGGGGGCGACGTTTCCGTCGGAGCCGTGCTCTATCGCGAGGCCGCCGCCGGTTGAGCGAAGGTCGAGGTACAGCGCGAAACTCGGACGCTCCGGGAAGAAGTCTCGCAGAAGCAGCCTCGTCCCCATAGGGTGGCGACCAAAAGGCCCTTGTTCGGCACCGAGGAACACAAACTCAATGTTCAGTGGCGGTGTGG
>SLBH01000045.1 GCA_007126415.1 Spirochaetales bacterium | reverse complement strand
CGCCGCGCGGCTACATGCCCCAGTCTTCGGCGTGCTCGCGGGCGGCCTCGAGGTCGGTGCGCTGACGACGGCTGAGCTCACCCGCGGCTTCAACGGCCTCGAGCCGCTCTATCACGTTGGAAAGAATCTGCCGCGCTTCGTCGCGGTCGGAGATCGGCTTGAGCTCGAGCGAGCCCTCGTAGGTGTACGAGCGCTCAAGCGCGTCGGTCGCGTCGGCGTAGTCCTCGCGGATGCCGTCGTGACGACGCTCGCGCCGCCGTTCGCTCCAGTTGCGCGACCATAGCCGCTCCGCGACGCCCACCTCAACCGAGTCGTAGCGCATCTCGATCTCCCAGTCCAGCCGCTCGGCCTCATGCAGATCGTGCGCCCGCCGCGCGAGCGAGACCGCGCGCGCGTCGTTCCCAAACGAGAGCGGACGCCCGGGGAGCTCATCGTACAGCTGCGCGAGTAGAAAATGCGACTCGGTGTGGTCGGGGTTGCGCTCGAGCGCCGCCTCGCCGAGGTCGCGGATGCTCCCGGCCATAAACAGCGCGCGTAGCACACCGCGGATCACCCCGCGCGTACCCATCGCGGCGCCTTTCCAGAAGTATGAATCGGCGAGCTCCGGGTTGAGCTCTATCGCGCGCTCGGCGTGCTCCTCGGCCTCACTCAGAAGCCGGCGCGCCTCGTCGCCCGGCATCTCGTCGCTATAGTAGGACAGCTCCACCTCGGCGACGATCGCGCGGGCGCGCCGCATATAAAGCTCGGCCTGTTCGCGTTCGCTCAGCCCGCCGCGGCCAAGCGCCCCGCCGCGGCTGAGCGCCCGGTCTACGCCTGCGTGCACCTCGTCGTGCCGATCCTGCAGATGCAGCAGGTCGAGCTCATGCAGCGTCTCGGAGAACTCACCGTCGCCGGCGACGGCCGGAACCACGCCTACCGTGGCCACCGCAGTCGCCAACACAATCGCCAACCGAATTCCGAAAGCCCTATAGTGAAGCCGAGGTTTCATAACAAGCGCTTCATAACATAGCACACAGGCTTAGCGTCCTACACCCTTGTACTCAAAGCCGAACTCGCGGGCCTTCTCGGGCTCGAGCACGTTGCGCGCGTCCATGATAAGCCGACCGCGCATCACGGTCTTGGCGCGCTTGAGATCGAGGTTGCGGTACTCGTTCCACTCGGTCGCGATCACAACTGCATCGGCGCCGTCGATCGCCTCGAACTCGTGAGCGAAGTAGCGCACCTCGTCGCCGAAAAGCGCCTTGAAGTTCTCGATTGCCTCGGGGTCGTGCGCCTGCACCGTGGCACCCTCATCCAGGAGGCGCCGCACAATCGTGATCGAAGGCGACTCGCGGATATCGTCGGTCTCGGCCTTGAACGCGAGCCCCAGCACCGCCACCACCTTGCCTTTGAGCGAGCCCTCGCCGCCGGCCATCTTGAGGAGGCGATCCACCACCAGCAGCTTCAGCTCCTCGTTGGCCGTGATCACCTCACGCACCAGGCTCATGTCGACACCGTACGCCTCGCCGGTTGAGACCAGCGCGTGCGTGTCCTTCGGAAAGCAGCTACCGCCGTACCCGGGGCCCGGGTGCAGAAACTTCGGGCTGATGCGCCCGTCCATCCCCATGCTGTGTGCGATGGTGTGGATGTCCGCCCCGGCGGCCTCGGCGAGCGTCGCCATCTGGTTGATGAAGGTGATCTTGGTCGCGAGGAAGGCGTTCGAAGCGTACTTGATGAGCTCGGCGGTCTCGAGCCCGCACCACACCATCGGCACGTGGATAAGATTGAGCGCGCGATAGACGTCCTCCATGTACTCGCGCGCCTTGTCGTGCTCGTAGCCGAGGACTAGGCGGTCGGGGTGGAAAAAGTCCTGCACCGCCTTGCCTTCGCGCAGAAACTCCGGGTTGGAGACCACCGCGAAGGCCGGGTCGGGCCCGTCGGCCGAGTTGCCGGTGAGCTCGATGAGGCGCTGCTTCACCCAGCGGTTGGTCCCGACCGGAACCGTCGATTTGCAGACCACCACCTTGAAGCCGTTGAGGTTCGCCGCGATCGACTGCACCACGCTCTCCACCTGCGAGAGATCGGCCTCGCCGCTTTTCGACTGCGGTGTCCCGACCGCGAGAAACACGATATCGGCAGCCTGAATCGCGCGGTCGATATCGGTGGTGAACTTCAGCCGCCCCGACTCGAGGTTGCGCTTGAGGTAATCGTCCACGCCGAGCTCGTAGATGGTGGGTACACCGCGGTTCAAGCTTTCGACGATCGATTCGTTCACATCCACACCGGTGACGTAGTTCCCGAAATCCGAGAGCCCCACCGACGACACCAGCCCAACATACCCCGTTCCAATGACCGCTATATTCTTCGCCATAATAGGGAAATAATGCACGAAACCACCCACCTGCTCAACCCAGACCTCCGCGCCCGGGCGGCCGTGGAGGCCTGGCTGGGTGTGCGCGGCGAGCGCGGGCGCGAGCGCGGGCGCGGGCGGAGGGATTCGTCGCGCGCGAAATCGTCAGGATTTTGCAAAAACCTTAACAGTTGCACGAACCTTAACACTACCGGCGTTTCGAAAGATGCAATCCCCCGGCCCAGCCCCCAGACCAGCTCGTCCAGGCACCCAGCCGGCCAACCCAGCCAACCCAGCCGGCCAACCCAGCCAACCCAGCCAACCCAGCCAACCCAGCCAACCCAGCCAACCCAGCACACCCAGCACACCCAGCACACCCAGCACACCCAGCACACCCAGCCCAGCCGGCCAGCCAGGCCCGAGCAGCCCGCGCCCGGCGTGGGTCCTTCTTCCCCGGCGCGCAAACTGTCCACGCAGCCCGATACGCCCGGCCGGGCCCACCCAGCCCGAGGGAGGGAGGGAGCGAGCGAGCGAGCGGTGTGCGGTCGTGTCGCTTTGGAGAAACTCTGTGCAGCCTAACGTGCTGCTCACCTCTCCGCGACGGCGTCCGTGGCTAATGAGGATCGTGTTCGTCCAACGAGGTGAACCGGTCGAGGCGCCGGCATTCGCCGTCAGCGGAGTTCAGCTTGCCGCCGTGGTTGAGATCGGCGGCAGCGGTGTTAAGGTTCGCGCAACTGTTAAGGTTTTCGCAAGATGCTGAGGGAATGGGTCTGCGTTTTTCCGGCTACAGGCTTCAGACTTCAGGCGGAGGATGATGGATGCGCCCCGGCGCCCCGGTGAGGGGAATGTTGATGAAAATTTCGGGTTAAGCGAAGCGCGCGGGCTATTTGGTCGGTGGTAGGGTTTATGGAGAGTGATAATGGATTTCGATGCGTTTCGATCGGCGATGGGGCGGCGGATGTGTTTTGATTTCGGCGAGGCACAGAAGGTGGTGGGTTTGAGGCGCGCGTCGCTGGAGGTGCAACTGTCGCGCTGGTGCGAGGCGGGCAAGCTGATGCGGCTGCGCAAGGGGCTCTACGCTATCGGGCAGGCGTATCGACGGGTGCCGCTGCAGGGCGCGCGGGCGGCGAACATCATGGTGCGCCCGTCGTACCTGACCGGCTTGTGGGCACTTGCGCATCACGACCTGCTTTCGGAGCACGGAGACGAGGAAGAGGGCCATTGGCGGGGCGAGCCGTGCGGGGTGTTCACGAGTGCGACGGCGTTGGGACGCGCCTGTGAGTTCGAGAATGAGTTGGGGCGGTTTCGCTACTACAAACTCAAGCCGCGTCTGCTGTTCGGGGCCGAACGACGGCTCGTGGGCGACCACTGGGTGTGGGTGGCGACGCCGGAGAAGGCTGTGCTTGACTACCTGTTCACGACGCCGCGCGACTGGGGGATGCGGAGGCTTATCGAGCGCGGGTTTTATCGGACCAACTCGCTTGATCTCGAGATGCTGCGCTACATGGCGCTGCGGTATCGCTCACCGCGCTTGGCCGAGATTGTGGGGCGGCTACGCATGCTCGCTCGCCGGGAGCGGCTGTTTGCGGCGCGCTGGCTCGTGCCGCCGACCGCTGCTGAACGTGCCGCAGGGCACGAAGGGGGCGCTAATGATACGCGTGAGGACGTGGCGGCGGTCCTGACGGCCGAGATTGCGCGGATTAGCGAAGCGGGCGATGAGACCCGCGCGCACGGCCTGGACAACCTGGCCGGCCTTCCGGAGGCGGTGCGGGGGATTGTGCCGGTGGTGGAGCGGCCGGAGCCGGGCAGCGAGGTGGTGCCCGCGGCCGAGCCGGCGGCGCCGGAGTACGCGGTGGATCTCCTCTCGAGCGAGGAGTTTATCGTGGGTGGGGAGGCCCGGCGGCTGTTGGGGAGGCCGATGGCGCGGACGATTGAGGGTAACTGGGGACGCGCGTCGGCGAAGAAACAGCTCTCGTGGGCGGTGATGAGCGACGCGCCGGTGGTGGCGGAGTACGAGCTTCCGGTGTGGCTCACGCAGCGGCTTTGGTATCATCGCGAGATGAAGCGCTACTGCATGGATTACTGCAAGATCCACGAGCTGCGGCCGCGCTGGCACCGGCTGAAGGAGTGGGGGCGCACGACGAAACGGAGGCATCGCGCGGACCCTCGCTGGGTGCCGGAGCACGACGATTTCAGGGAGTTCGGGCTGAAGTATCGCTTCTTTCCGGAGGACCCGGCGGGCGCGCAGGCGGCGCCGGAGGCGTATTTCTTTTATCCGTGAGGCCCCCTCAGCGGGGTTGCGGGGCGTGTGGGCCGGCGGCCGGGTCGGCGGCGCGGCCGAGCGCGTGGGCGTAGACGCGGCGGGTGTTGTGGTACATCGCGTTGAAGGTGAGCTCGTGCTCGTAACGGCGGCGGCCGGCGGCGCCGAAGCGGGCGCGCAGGTCGGGGTCTCGCAGCAGCTCCGAGAGGCGCGCGGCAAGGCGGTGGGGGTCGCGCGGGGTGACGAGGAAGCCGGTGTATTCGTGTTCAACAAGCTCGTTTACTCCGCCGACGTTGGTGGCGACCACCGGCAGCGCGGCGCGCATCGCCTCGATAATGCTCCGCGGCAGCCCTTCCCAGTGCGAGGTGAGAACGTAGATGTCGCCTCGGGCGAGGAGCTCGGCGATATCGCCTCGTTCGCCGCTGAACTCAATGCGGTGGTCGACGCCGAGGTCTTCCGCGAGGCGGACACAGGTCTCGAGCTGCGGGCCGTCGCCGACAAGCTGCAGCCGAAACTCGGGAAGCGGGCTCTCGGGACTGGGATAGAGCGTCGGCAGCGCGTGGATCGCCTGGATCAAGGTGTGGTGGTCCTTCTGCTCCTGGAAGCGCGCCACCATGACCATACGCACCGCCGCGGCCGAAGCGTCGGCTGCCGGGGGGGCGGCTGCCGCGCGGGCGGTCGCGCCGCCCGGCGTTGCGTGG
>SLBH01000230.1 GCA_007126415.1 Spirochaetales bacterium | reverse complement strand
GGCTCGCGGAAGCCCCGTGGGGCGACGACGCCTGGGAGGATGTAGGGCCACGCGACGCCAACCCCGATCTCCAGGATAACGACGAGCCCGCGGACTCGCCCGAACCGGACGAGGCCCCGGAACCGGAGGAACCTGAAACAGACCCGGCCGACGAGGACCCGGAGACCGAAGAAGGGGAGCCCGTTGAGCCGTCCCCTGATACCCCAACCGGCGAGGCTGTCCTCGAGGAAGGCGAGGACGCTGAGGAGGATCCGCGCATCGCCGAGTGGCGTGCGGCGTTGCTCTACGGGATCGATGACCTGGTACTCGAGGCACTGAGCGGCATGATCGCGGCTGAGCAAGACGGTTTGGGAGAGGAGGCCGCCGCGATTCTCGAAGAGACGCGAAACAACGAGGTGCGTACAAAAGCGTTCGAGTACCTTCGTACGGTTGGAGACGCAAACGGTTCCGCGATCGCCCTGGAGATCTTACAGCAGGATCTCGACGGCGAGGTAGTTCGCGAGGCGGTGCGCTATCTGCGCGACGTGGAGCCCGAGGATCCCGAGTCGGCGGAAAAGCGCGCACCGGTCATGTTTGCGCTGATCACCGAGCGGTCGATCCGAACCGCCCAGGTTGCGGTGCGCGCGATCGGCGAGTTCGGGGGAACCCCCGAAGCGCGAAGCTTGGCGGAGCTGTTCAACGAGCTGCCGTCCGGTTCACAGCAACTGCAAGGCGAGATACTGCTTGCGCTCGGCGACATCGGTAGCGAGGAAGCGGTTCCGTTTCTGGTGCAGATTCTCGAAGACCCGATCTACGGCAGCGTCCTGCGACGCTACGCCGCCGACGGCCTTGGTCGCACCGGCGATGAGCGAGGGCTGCCTGCGCTGCGCAGCGCCGCCGAGTCCGAGGATTCCTCGCTGAAGGCCTACGCGATCGGCGGGCTCGCCCGCTTCCGTGACGATGAATCGGTTGAGACGCTGCGGCGGGCGATACGCGACTCGAATCCGCTGGTGCGGCGCTTCGCGATCGAAGGGCTCGGGCGCAACGAGGTTGAGGACGCGGTGCCGGCCTTGATCTTTCAGGCGCGCCGCGACCCCGATATGCAGGTGAGGACCGCCGCGGTCGGGGCCCTCTCGAAGATCGGTAACGATGAAGCGCTTTCGTTCTTGCGGGAGCAGTATCGCAGCGCACGAACACCGGCGGAGTTGCGCAACCGTATCGCGAACGTCCTGGTACGGGAACATCTCGAGAACTCGGCTGCAGTGTTGCTCGAGGTTATGGATGAGGAGTGGTCCAACAGCAACTCGCGCGTGCTCGATCACCTCGCGCGCACGCTGTCGGAGACCGAGCATGAAGCGGCCGGCGAGTTTTATGAGCGCTTACTCGAACACCCGAACTTCGTGGTGCAGATTTATGCGGTACGAGGGATTGGGCTCAACGGCTTTCGGCGGTTTCGGGAAGAGCTCGAGCGCCGGGCGGGCGATGATGCGCACCCGGCGCTGAAACGCAGCGCTCAGGCCGCGCTCGAGGAGCTTGGGGTATGAGCACCGTGCATACGGGTCATAAGCGTGTCAAAACTCCGCAGTCTCAACCTGCTCGACCACGTAGTCATACGTTCGTTCGTTAATCTCGAACTGCAGATGATCACCCGGAACATGGTTGTAGAGTTTGCTCCCGAGCGGTGAGAGGTAGGAAATTACCGCTTCCTCGGGATTAGACTCCCACGGGCCGAGAATGGTGTAGGTTTCTGTCTCGCCGGTGCGGTTGTTCTTTAGCTGTACACGAGTTCCGAACGAAACCGCGCCGGGCTTGACCTCGTCGGGGCGCATGACCTCAGCGGTCTCGAGCTCTTCCTTGAGGCGTGCGGCGGTGGAGTTGAGGAAGTCCTGCCGTTCCTTAGCGGCCTTGTACTCCGCGTTCTCTTTGAGGTCGCCGAGCGCAAGCGCTGCGCTGATCTCCTTGGAGTTTTCGGGTACGTCCACTTCCTGAATATGCTGCAGGTGCTTCTGTTTTGCCTCAAACGACCGTGGCGTGGTAATGAACCCGCGGCTTACCGTCTCGGTTTCTCGCTCGCCGTAGAACTTGAAGTTCGGGAAGCGGTCGAGAATGATTTGTTTAAGCTCGATGCGGATCGAGGGGTCGAGGTCCTTGACGTCGCTCACCAAGGTGTAGATCCTCGTCAAGGAAGCCTCTTCGGCTTCCGAGAGGAAGCGCGCGACGTGGCGGTCCTTGAACAGAAAGTTGTGAATCTGCCGGTTAAGCTTGCGATTGTAAGTGGTATCACGCTTGTTGTCGATATCGCGATAGGTGATATCCAGGAGATGGATCATGCTGATCAAGACCTTCTCGAACGGCATCTCCATCGACTGAAACCACGGGTCTTGAAAGCAGTTTCTTACGAGCCAGATGTAGGGCTCGCGCTGGTCGCGATAGTTTGAGTACATGCGGTGGAACAGCTCATGCAGTTTATCGATGTGGCCGGCACGCTCGAGCTCGGTGATGATCTCGCGCGTAAGCGCGTACGGAAACAGCTGTACGTAGCGGTCGGGCCAGTCGGAAACCTTACGGCGTAGGTTCTGGAGGAACTCCTTGCGGATATCGCTGTTTTCGATGCGGCGGAAGATATCCTCGAGGTCCGAGATCTGTTCGTAGAGCGCGACAAACTGCAGCTCGATATCTCCGGGATGGAGATACGGGAAACGCGCGACGATGCGCTTGACCAGGAGCAGACTCGAGATTGTGTACTCATTTACGGTAGTGACGCTTCGCAGAAATCCTACGAAGTAGTCGAACATCTCACGGAAGAACTGGCTGTCGGTGCCCTCGATCCCGCCTTGCTCTATGTATTCAAGAAACTCATCGATCGTCTTGACGCGGTCGAAGAAGCTCCTCTCGGCCTTGAACTTGTTAAAGGTCTTCTCCTCAAACGTGATCGGCTGCTCGCGCACCATGTAGTGGTCGGGCTTGTCGGTTAGGTTGCCGAACTCTTGGTTGGTCTTCAGCTCGTTGCGAGCCTTTGTGCTCCAGGCGGTCCATTCGTTGGGCGTGAGGATCGAGGGTACGAGCTCGGACTTGATGCGCTTGATATCGGCTGCGTTACCGCAGCTCTTGATCACGGTACGCAGCGTCCACACAACGTCGGACTTGACTTTCTTTCGCAGCTTTTCTTTCTTCCAGATGCTCTTCAAGACCCAGAGATGGTCTTTTGCGAGAATATCCAGCGAGCTCACCGCCATCTTGAGCGACATAGAGTGGCCACGTTTACGCGCAAAATCGATCATGACCGAGTCGTCGTTTATAGAGCGGATGATTCCCACGCCCCATGCACGGTGGTAGACGAAGTTTCCGGCGTCGAACGAGATGTGCTTTTCGAAGTCGGTAATCGCGTCGTGAATGTTCCGCCAGCTTTGATTGAGGTTGGAAAGCTTTATGTATTCTTCTAAATGGCTGTGGTGTGAGTACTTGGAGCGATAGCACTCAACGATCTCTTTACGCGCGAACGGGTTCTTGGAATCGTAGTTGAGAATACGCTTGAGCAGCTCTATAGCGGTGTCCCACCGTTCGGTGTTCTTGAAATGCGGATAGAGCTCCTCTAGCAACTGAGAGGCGCGGTCGGGACTGATGGTTTTCGCAATCTTGCTCTCGGCGTGATAGAAGAACTCGGTTTCGTCCGGCGCGTAATGGATCAGCTTATGCCAGACTTCGCGTAGGTTATTGAACGCCTTCTTGTTGATGTAGCGGTGCAACGCCTTCTTGTAGTAATCGATCGCTTGCTCGGTTTCACCGAGCTCCTCTTTGCGCTCGGCCAACCGCCGCACGATATCGGCCTCGTCGAAATCAACGCGGATCAGCCGTTCCCAGACGTCGTACATCGCGTCGAGCTGGTTCTCGTTGTTGTAGCAGTCGGCGAGTGTGCGGAGAGCGGCCTTGTTTTCCCCGAACTCCAGGATGCGGTTAGCCAAGTATGCGACGATGTTCCATTTGTGGTTATCGGCGAAGATGTTGATGAGGGTCACCAGGTTGGTATCGTTTACCGCTTGGCGCGAGATATGCAAGATACCGGAGATGTAGAGCGCAATAATGCTGTTCTTGGTGTGTTGCAGGTGCTCCTCGCACTCGGCCAGCACGTCGTTCTGTCGGCCTTCTTCGCGGACCTGTTCGATGACTTCATCGAGCTCCTTGAAGTTGTTTACGGTATAGTTGTTCAGCGTGGCGCGCGTCCACTTCTCTTCGTTCAGAAGACTGCTGATATCGGTAAGAGCCTGCTCTGCCATAATGATTTGCTCCCCACTCAGGTAATGTAATGTTCGTACGTCTTAGGATCGATGCTGCGCAGCTTCAGCAGCACTTCATCGATCTTAGCCCGATCTTCGCCGGTATTGAGATAATGATCGATCAGCCAGAAATAGCGATTGATCAGCCGCGGTACCAACAGCTCGTTCTTGCCTCGTTTATCGCTGTGCTCACGCTCGAGTGCGTAAATCGACTGCTTGAGCCGCCCGTACTCAATTGAGCGTAACTCACGCTTCACGGTAAACACCCCGTAGAGCACGCCGTACACCGGCACCCATTCCTCGAGCTCCGGTGATTCATACCCCGCCTCGCGTAGTTTTGCGACCAGGCGTGTGACAAGCTCCGACTCAAGCAGCCCAAGGTCTATCCGGTGAGCGCCGAGAAAGAACGCCTCGCGAAAAAACGCCTTGGAGCGCTGAATCTCGTTGACGAATGCGTAGCAATCCGCGAGTTCGGCGTATATCTCCGGATCGTCTTTCTTTTGCGATGCCGCACGCCGCAACGTCTCGAGAGCGTTGTCGTACTCTCCCTTCCCCTTATAGCATCGGCCGATTCGAAGCAGTAGCTCAGAGTCGGCCTCGAATGATTCATCGAGCAGTTGCCGATAGCGCTCGAGCGCGGTATTAAACACGTGTTGTCTGACCGCGTACAGACATTTCTCGGAGGCTTCGCCGACGCGCTCCACAAAGTGGTTGAACAGGCGCCATTGCGATACAAGATACTCAGCTTGCTCGAACCCGGTCGCGATCTCTTGTACCGCCCGCCCCCGATCTCGCCAGAAGTTGACGTACTTCAGTGCCGTGACAACTTCGGAATTGTCGAAATCAAGCGATAACGCTCGCTCAATACCTTCCGCCGCCTCTTCCAGGTTGTGATTCTTGATTGCGTCATAGGCGTGGTTCAGCAATTCTTGGATGTTCTCGTCGCTTGCGACCGAGTCATGTGCGTGCATAGTATCCTATTATATAGTACCTGTTGATCGTAATCTTTTTCTTCGTTTCGCGTCAACGCCCCTGAGTCT
>SLBH01000295.1 GCA_007126415.1 Spirochaetales bacterium | reverse complement strand
CTGAGCGAGGTGGAGAATGAGCGTGACCGCGAGAAGAACCGTGAGCAAGGCCTCGATGATCGCATCGAGGTTGTGGACGCGAGCTTTGAAGAGGTCCCGTACGACGATGAGACCTTCGACCTCATCTGGTCGCAGGATGCTTTCCTGCACAGCGGTCAGCGCGAGCTGGTGCTAAAAGAAGCGGCGCGCGTTCTCAAGCCGGGTGGGCAGATGGTGTTCACCGACCCGATGCGCGACGACAACTGTCCGACCGAGGTGTTGGGGCCGATTTTGGCCCGCCTGCAGCTCGAGGATCTGGCCTCGCCGTCCTTTTACCGCGAGAAACTCGCGGAGCTGGGGTTCGATGAGGTGCGCTTCGAGGACAACACCGAGCAGCTTGCGAATCATTACCAACGCGTGCATGATGAGACCGTGGCGCGCGACGCGGAGCTCGCCAAAGTCGTCAGCCGTGATTACATTGAACGTATGAAGACCGGTCTCAAACACTGGGTTTCAGGCGGACGCAACGGGCATCTGGCGTGGGGAATTTTCGTGTTCAAGAAGCGCGCATAGGCGCAGGCGAAGCGCGCCTCAACGAGGTGCGCTTCCCGCCCCGGCCCGCCGGCCGGGGAGAGGTGACAGATGCATATCAAAACTCTATTCGAACAGCATAAGCCGTTATTTAGCTTCGAGTTTTTTCCTCCAAAGACCGAGGAGTCCGAGGTGGCGCTGTTTCACACAATTCGTGAGCTCGAACCACTGGAGGCCGACGCGGTAAGCGTCACCTACGGTGCCGGCGGCTCCACCAAGGACCGCACTCACCGGCTCGTAACGCGTCTGCAGCGCGAGACATCGCTTACGGTTATCTCGCATTTGACCTGTGTGGGCGCAACGCGAGACGAGACGCACGCGATCCTTGAGTCATACGCGGAGGCCGGAATCGAGAACATCATGGCGCTGCGCGGTGACCCGCCGGGCGGTGTTGGTGATCGCGGGTTCGAGCCGGTACCAAACGGCTTTACCTTTGCCGCCGAGCTCGTGGCGTACATCAAGAAGCATTTCCCGCAATTTGGAGTCGGCGTCGCGGGCTTCCCGGAAGGGCATCCCCTCGCGCCGAACCGTCTGCGTGAGATGGAGCATTTGAAAGAGAAGGTCGAGGCCGGGGCGGACTATATCTGCACGCAGCTTTTCTTCGATAATCACGACTTCTATGATTTCGTGGAACGGGCTCGGCATGCCGGGATCACTGTTCCAATCGTGGCGGGGATCATGCCGATCGCGTCGCGAAAAGGCATGATGAAGATGGCCGATCTAGCGGCCGGTTCGCGCTTTCCTGCGAAACTGCTGAAGGCGATAGATCGGGTGGAAGACGATGCCGACGTGCAAAACGTCGGGATTCACTGGGCTACGTCTCAGGTGCTCGATCTGCTCGACAACGGTGTCGACGGCGTACACTTCTATACTCTGAATAAGTCGGGCGCTACGCGTCGCATCTACGAGGCGCTGGGAGTTCGCAACTCCAACGCTGCGCGCTCGAGAGAGAACGGCTACGCGACCGGGCAGGCGGTACACGCCTGAGCCCGGTTCGCGCAACCCCGACGGAGTGCGGCCCACGCGGTATGCGGCGCCGCCGTGCGCAGCGCCGCCTTCAGTGCGTGGCGCGTTTTCTTAGTTTACCACTTCATACCCGGCTTCTTGCACCGCTGAGCTGAACTCCTTAACCGAAACCTTCTCGGGGTCGAATGTAACCTCGGCGGAAGCATTCTCTAGCGAGACGCTTGCCTGGTCTACGCCGTCGAGCTGCGACAGCGCAGCTTGAACGCCGGCGACGCACCCTTGGCACATCATGCCCTTGATCGTAAGTGTTTGTGTCTGTGTTGCCATGGACTGCTCCTTTGTTGGGATTTGTTGTGTAGCTTCTTCTTTGATCTTATCCGTGACTGCGGGTTCGCTCGCTGCGTGCGCCGAGGTGACCTTTACCTGCCCGCCGTGCACGCCGGCCGAGCCCCCGTCGCCGCGTGGCTCGGCGGCGGCGCGTGGCTCGATCGGGACGCGCTTGAGGCGCAGACTGTTGTACACTACGTTCAGCGAACTCACGCTCATAGCCGCTGCACCGATCATCGGGTGCAGCAAACCGATCATCGCGACCGGTACCGCCACCGCGTTGTAAAACCACGCCCAGAAGTAGTTCTCCTTGATCTTGCGGAAGGTGGCCCTCGAGAGATTCACCGCAGTGACAAGGGCGGTGAGTTCCCCGCGCACCAGCGTTACG
This sequence comes from Spirochaetales bacterium, assembly GCA_007126415.1. Taxonomy (GTDB): domain Bacteria; phylum Spirochaetota; class Spirochaetia; order DSM-27196; family SLAA01; genus B1Sed10-166. The sequence continues at coordinate 3,046 of SLBH01000295.1, read as the reverse complement.
TCGGCAGCCTCTATCGCGATATCCGTTCCGGTTCCGATAGCCACGCCGATATTGGCTTGCTTAAGCGCCGGCGCGTCGTTGATGCCGTCGCCCACCATCGCGACGAGGCCGTACTCGCGCTGCAACGCGCGAACCTCATCGACCTTGCCGTCCGGAAGCACGCCGGATATAATGCGCGTAATACCGACTTGGCGCGCGATCGCGGCCGCGGTTCGCTCATTATCGCCGGTGATCATCGCGGTGCGAATGCCCTTACGCTCGAGCTCGGCGACAGCATGTGCCGAGTCTTCCTTAATGGGGTCGGCAACCGCAATAATGCCGAGCGCTACGTCGTCGACCGCGACGAGCATTGCGGTCTTCGCCTGATCCTCAAACCGGCGTAGCTGCTCTTCAAAGCGCTGGGTGTTTATCCCGGCTTCCTCGAGCAGTGCACGGCTGCCGACCCGCACGGTAGTACCGCTCACGATTCCGCGCACGCCCTTGCCGGTGACGGCCTCAAAATCCTCAACCTCCGAAAGCGTGACGCCGCGCTCGGCGGCGGAATCCACCACCGCTTGCGCCAACGGGTGTTCCGATGCGCGCTCGATGGTAGCGGCTATAAACAGCAACTGCTGTTCGGGATCGAGGGCTTCTAATGCCGCGACCTTACTGTCGAGGTGCTCCGGGCCGTGGGCTGTGTCACCATTACCGCCGAACACCGCTATGTCGGTGACGGCGGGCCTCCCCGCGGTGATGGTGCCGGTTTTGTCAAACGCAACAACCGAGACGTCCTTGAGGGTTTGTACCGCTTCACCGTTTCGAATCAAGATGCCTTTCTCGGCTCCGATGCCGCTGCCGACCATCAGCGCGGTGGGCGTGCCGAGCCCGAGCGCGCAGGGACACGCGATAACCAGCACAGCGGTTGCGGTCACGAACGAGAGCGTTAACGGCGTGAGGTCGGGGTTTACCCACGGTAAGAACTCGGCTCCCCAAAGCAGGATACCGCGGTGAAACTCCGGGAAGAGATTGAACGAAAGAAACGTCAACGCCGTGAGCCCGAGAATCACCGGCACGAAGTACGCGGTCACGCGGTCGGCAAACTCCTGAATCGGAACCTTCGAGCCCTGGCACTCCTCTACCATCTTGATGACCTGTGAAAGGAAGGTATCCTTGCCGACCTTCGTGACGCGAACCTGCAGCAACCCCTGCTTGTTAACGGTTGCCCCGATGACCTCATCGCCGTCGCGTTTCTCCACGGGCACCGGCTCACCGGTCGCCATGCTCTCATCGACAAGGCTTCCGCCTTGAACCACCACGCCGTCGGTGGGGATCTTCTCACCGGGGCGGACCATCATTACATCGCCGATCTGCAGTTCTTTGACATCGACCTCGAGTTCCTCACCGTTCACCAAGACGTTCGCGGTCTTGGCTCCCATCTCGAGCAGCTTGCGGATCGCTTGAGAAGCGCGGCCCTTTGCACGCACCTCGAGGTATTTGCCGACGAGATGAAACGTCATGATGGTGGTGGCCATCTCGATGAAGGTTTGAATAGGAAAGAAGAAACCGCTCAGGCCGACGAGAAACGGCGGAAGTGAGCCGAGTGAGACGAGCACATCCATGTTGGGACGCCCGGCCTTCATCGCCTTGAAAGCGGTTAGGTGCACGTGCCGCCCCACGCCGAATACCACCGGGGCGCCGAGCGCCGCGACCCATGCAAGATAACCCGGAATTGGGGTCACAAACATGTGAACCATCATCAAGATCATGACCGCCGAGGCGAGCCCGGCCGAGATCAAGAGCCGCCGCCAAGCGCTTTGCACCTTTGCTTCCTCGGCGTCGCTGCCGTCGTCGTGCTCGTCTATCTCGACAAGCTTGTACCCGATCTCGGCGACAACCTGCTTCAGCTGGGGAAGCTTGATGCGTGCAGGGTCGTACTCAACCGTGACACGCTCGGCGGCGAAGTTCACGACCGCGCTCGATACCCCATCGGTAGCGTTGAGCATGCTCTCGATCGAGGCGGAGCAGGAAGCGCAGCTCATCCCTTCAACCGCGAGCGTTGCCTTGCCTGCGGCGGGGCGCTCGTGCTCATCGGAAGCGGCGCCGTAACCGGTTTGTTTGACAACATCTATTATCTGTTCGTCACTCACCGTGTTCGCGTCGTACTCAACCGTGAGCTTTTCGCTCGCAAAGTTAACGGTTGCCGACTGCACGCCGTCGGTGGCGTTGAGCATGCTCTCGATCGAGGCGGCGCACGAGGCGCAGCTCATTCCGTCTATCTTAAACGCGCGTTTGGTCTGTTCGGGACCGGTCGCCGTGTGTTCGCTCATATCTCCTCCTTGCCCTGAGGGCCTATCCGTGCTTTCGCATGTCGGCGAGTACCGTCATGATCTCTTTCACCTTCTCGTCTTGATCACGCTCGTCGGTGCTCCGCATAGCGTCCGCGACGCAGGTGTTGAGATGTGTTTCCATTATCAGGTTCTCGACCTTGCGTAGGGCTGCGGTGATAGAGCGCGTTTGTGCGAGAATATCCATGCAGTACCGGTCTTCCTCAACCATGCGACGGATGCCGCGAACCTGCCCCTCGACGCGGCTCAGGCGGTTTGCGACGTTTGTTTTCTGTTTTTCGTCCATCATGTTCATAAACATACTATAGGGGGGCGGGGTATGACAAGAGCCTATGAGCTATTTCACATTCTCCGCGGTCCACGGGATCGAGCGCGTTGAGCGGGCCAACCACGTGTAGTGGCCGCGCAGCATCTTCGGTGTTGTGGTTCGGTGTTGTGGAGATTGAGAGGAGCCCGGGTTTTTGCTATCTTAACGTTCAGCTTGTATGAAAGATACGCAACACCGGTTCGCAGTGATCGAGGGGTGGCTCTCGATCGGGGTCAACATACTCTTAGCGGCGGCCAAGTTCTGGGCCGGAGCGGTCAGCGGATCGCTCGCGATCATCGCCGACGGGTGGCACACCTTGTCCGACTCGCTGTCATCGGTGGTGCTGCTGATTGGAGCGCGAACCGCGGCGAAGCCCGCCGACAGCGATCACCCTTTTGGACACGGTCGCGCCGAT
>SLBH01000081.1 GCA_007126415.1 Spirochaetales bacterium | reverse complement strand
TGGCGGAAGTTGCTCGTCGAATGACCTCAATTGTGCGCGAGAGCGATACAATCGCCCGCATCGGCGGCGACGAATTCGTCCTGCTCCTATCCGAGGTTGAAGATGATCGCGGTGTCGTGACGGTAACACAGAAGGTCATCGAGGCGATTACCGCGCCGATCGAGATCAAACATGGGCAGCGTGCCACCGTGGAGGTGAGTATCGGCATCAGTCGTTTCCCTGAAGACGACGAGAACCTGGACGGCCTGATCGCGAAGGCCGACCAGGCGATGTACGCAGCCAAACGGAATCATCACGTGCCTGATGAGACCCAGTGGTATTCAGAGGCTCGCAATTGCTATAGGTTCTTCGCAGAGCTGGAACCCACCGTGGCGGAGTAAAGTACTTGGTCCACCGAACTCATTACGCGACGGTTTAGTGCGCATTGGACTCGGCCGAAAAGGTAGAAACGCCGGTACGACCAGCAGCACCCAGGCGGCGGAACGGCAGTTTCCGGTGGGAGGAAGGCCATGTCAATTACCGACGCGATGCACGAAGTTGTGGTAACGATTACGGGAGTGCTGGTCGCTCTCTTTGAGCTCTTGGGCGCGCTCATTATTCTCTACATCGGAATCATCACCGCTTACAAGTTCTTCCGTTTGCGGTTCGGACAAACCTCAACCGAGCTTCGGGTGCGTTTCGGCCGCGCTATTGCGTTAGGGCTGCTGTTCTATTTGGCCGCTGAGATCTTTCGGCTCATTACCGTGCGCGATTACCAAGATCTCGCCATTGTCGGCGTGATCATCGTTCTGCACGTTATCATATCGCTCCTCATCAACTGGGAAGTTGAACACGGGATCAAGACCGTGCAACAGGAGCAGGAGATGGATCTGCAATCGGTGCAGAAGATGGACCGGTAGCTTCCCACTATTGTGACTCAGCCGCGTGACCGTGATGCCCACCGCTCGCGGAAGAGCCGACGGGGCGGTTCGACCTGAACGCCTGCAGGGCGCTCAGCAAACCTCCGCCAATGATCAACCCACCCCCGGCGAGATGCGGCAGCCCGATCGTCTCGCCGAGGAAGAGCGTGCCGAGCAGCGTTCCGTATACCGGCAGCATATTGTAGAACACCATCGCGCCCCCGGCGCCGAGTTTCTTCACGCCGCCGTTCCAGAGCGAGAATCCCACCGCGGCCGGCACGAGCCCGAGATACGGGACAATTACCAACAACCGAAGCGACGGCACCACCGGTATGGTGTGCTGTTCGATCAGGGCCGCTACCAGCAAGACGGGTAGCCCCATGTAGATCGAGAGCGCGGTTGCCGAGAGCGGCGTGCGGTTGCGTGTAGCGCGCCTGCTCGAAACCGAGTACAGCCCCCAGACCGCTGCGGCGGTCAGCACGATGAGATCGCCGGGGTTCGGCCGAAACTGTTGCAGGCCGTGCGGCGCGGTTCCCGAAATCAGGATAATTACGCCGCCGAGCGCCGCGAGCGCCCCTACGAGCTGCCGGCGCGAGTAGGGCTCCTTGATGAGCCACGCCGCGAAGACTGCAGTAAGCAGCGGCCCGGTGCCGTTGATCATGGTGCTGTTTACGGCGGTGGTGTAACGAAGGCCGAGATACAACAGCGGCGCGAACAGTACGACGCCGGTTGCGGCCATCGCGAGCAGCGGCAGGAGGTCCGGCCCCGGTCTGCGTTCGGCCGCCGGTGCGCGGCGCAGCAGCAGGTAGAATGCCGCGGCCGCGAATAAGTAGCGCGCCGCGGTAAGCGTCAGCGGTCCGATATCATCACGGAGGTAGCGCCCCAACGCGATGTTCGTGGCCCACGACAGCGTCGCGATATTAACGAAGATTATGCCCGTTACTGCTTCACGTCGCTCGGTACTCATGCGCCGGAGCATAACATATCCGCCGGGGCCTCGTGGCGAATTCCGCCGAGTCCGGCGTTCAGCGCAGCAGGGCGGCGGCTCAAACGAACGCTCGGCCGGTCTTGCGGCAGAGGCGCATGATCGCGTCCCGGCCGGTCAGCAGGGCCGCGGGCAGCCCGCCCGGCGGCTGCAGCCACTGCCCGCTAAGCACCATGTTGTCGAGCCCTTTGATCCGCCCGGTGTGCGCCATCATCTTGCCTTTCACGGTTGGGAAGAACGCCATGAAGGCGCCCCGGTAGGCATTGCAGTAGCGCTCGTAGGTTTTGGGGGTCGCCACATCGAGGATCTCGAGGCGCTCCCGCATCTCCGGGAATCTTGCTTCGAGCGCGCGCGTCACCGCGTCACCGAGACGTCGTTTCTGAAGCCAGTACTCTTCGCGGCTCAGGCGGCTCCAGGCGTCGTAGTCGTGTTGGTACTGGTTTATATCGCAGATCAGAAGCGTCTTGCCGTGCGGCGCGAATCCGGGCTCGTGGCTGAACTGTTTCACCGTCAGCCGCCGAATCGGCCGGCCGTGTATCGTGAACGGCTCCACCGGAAAGCTCATGCTCCACGGCATGGGCTCCGCCAACTCCGTTGTCCTGCCGGCAAACCCCACCGCAACCAGTACCTCCGAGGCCAGAGGGTAGGCGATCGGATCGGCGAAACGCTTCTCGAACGCGGGATCCGGGTAGCGGTTGTCAAGCAGTGTGCGATACACAAACGCCGCATCGCAGGCCGCGATCACGTACTCGGCCGGAAACCGGCGTCCGTCCGAACAGACAACGCTTCGCACCCGCCGGCCCGCTATCTCGAGTGTGCGAGCCTCGCTCGAGGTCTCGATGCGGCCGCCGAGCCGCCGGTAGGTATCGGCCATTCTCATCGACAGCGCTCTCGAGCCGCCGGCCGGGATCGAGGCTTCGTTCGCGGTGAACGCAGCGATCGCGAAAAAGATCATCGCGGCGTTGTACCACTCCGGGGCCATCGATCCGAAGCCCTCTCGGAGCGCCGGGCAGCGAAAGCGCCCTGCGAACTCCTGCAACGTCATCTTGCCGTACTTTTTCAGGATCTTCCCGGCGTCCTTCATCGAGAGCATGGTGCGGAGCCGTTCGACCGGCCCCATCAAGTCGGTGGGCTTGTCTACCGGAAACGAGAAGCCCTGCAGTAGCTTCACGTCCGCGCAGAACTCGCGCACCACATCGGCGTCCTCGGGCGAGAGCTCTATCCAACTGCGTTCCAGCCGCTCGAGATCGCGATAGATGCAGGCGCGCAGGCCGTCCTGTTCGAAACAGAGAAAGCTTTCGGGATGCACGATCTCTACCCCGTCGAGTGCGCCCACCTCGCGCCAGAGAGCGTTCAGCGGGCCGCCGTCTTTGGTGCCGGTGAGCCAGTGGATGCAACCGTCGATATGGTAGCCGTTGCGGTCCCACCCGGTGCATTGCCCGCCGGGCGCGGTGTTTTTCTCGAGGATGGTGCTTTCGAATCCCTGCCGCTGCGCGTAGATACCCGCGCTGAGTCCGCCGATCCCGCCGCCGATTATTACGATGCTTCGGATGTTGTCTTTCATTGCCGGTGCTCTCCTGTGATCATTATATCCCTATGCTGTTCCTCCGCGGCGAAACTTTCCGTGGAAAAAAGACCTCTCGGCCGAAAACGTATGGTAGGTTTTGCCGGAGCCCCAACTGGGAGTCGAGGCGGAATCGGATTGGCTGAAATTGGGCAAGTGCTGCGATCGGTATATTCATGCAGCTGTAGATGGGCTTGACCAAAGAATCCAACGACACCTCTCGGGCGCATTGGTACGGGTCATTGGATTACGTTGACTGAACGATAGAAGTAGGGCCAACCGCTTCACGTTCAGCTTGAAGCAGTTGGCCGCGAAGAATACTCAATCAATAGACAGCCCGTTCATAAGACTTGAAGCGCTACTCTCTACCTCCGCGTCCTCAGGATACGCGTGTGCCTCGGTAAACTCGTTTCCGTCATAGAATAATCGGCCGGTATCGTTAGGGATGACCTTATCGCTGCCGCGATTGTCGAGCATGAAGTTGGTGTACTGAAAATCGGCAATGCCATCTTCGTCAAGCGTTCCAGAAAACACGTAAAGCCCTTCAACCGTGTCTCCCTCATAGTTTTGCTCGACGACACTGAAAACGGAGAATGAGTTATCACGGCCGACAATATATGACCCGATACCTTCGCTAACCGAAATAACCTCATCGGTGAGCCAGTTCTTCTCAACGAAGTCAACGCTTAATGAGTTGTTCTCCGTATCTTGATCTGAGAATCGGATGTAGAGGTCTGCAATCTGCTGGCCCGGGAAATAGAATTCGTCCGGGACGTTACCGGTTTCGAATATCACCGGAGACATCTTATACTCGCTGTTGAACGTCGGCGGATCATCGCCCCGATGCACGGTGGCTTCGAGTTCGTTTTCGATCACCGTAAGGCTCTCTTGCGAAACGAACTCTTGGATGTCTTCCGAAATTCCCTCATAATCAACTAATTCGCCGACATCATCAGACGAAGTGTCACTCGAGGTCGGATTATCACAACCGGCGAGTACCAACAGTAGAGATACTACCACAACTCCGATGACGAGCTTCCATGAATTGACCTCAGATCGATTTCCCATACTTCACTCCTTTCGTGTGTTTGTTTGCCGACCAAGCCTCAATCCTCGCAAACCGTTACGGGTAGAAATAGAATGCAGCAGTGACAAGCGGGGACGCGTCTGATGAGACTTCAGACGTAGCCGAGCAGGGTTCTTTGAAAGAGCCGGTGGCCGGCGACAAGCTTGTAGCTGACCACGACAGTCATGAATAGCACGTTCACAATTGTAATTCAATACCTGATTGGTCAGCGAGTGAAAAAATCCGAGAGAGGTTGAACGAACCGCGAGTCTGAGTGTGCCGAGGGCAAGACTATAACCGGATGGTTCACTGCTGCGACTCGATAACCGACAACGGAGTACGCACCGCAGTCATCGATGGTGATCCGTGGTGGGCCGCGAAAGACGTGTGCGACGTACTGGGCATAGGTGATGCGAGGAACAATATTGGTCTACTCGGTGAGAGATGAGAGCGCAATACTGTATTCCAACTTCGCCCGGGTACATCGCCATCACGCTGATTCTCAGCTGCATCGGCCACTTTGCATTGTATTCCCAACGCGAAAGTGAGCGAATATTCGCTCTTTAATTGGGTACAAACTGGGTACAAATTCGGGACAGTTTGCGCACAAAAAAGGCTCCCTGTAATAGGAAGCCTCTAAATAACTACTGGGAAACTATTTATACTGCCCGGGGCGAGACTCGAACTCGCACAGGCTTACGCCCACTAGACCCTGAACCTAGCGTGTCTACCAATTTCACCACCCGGGCGGCGGATGAGCTCAGGCTACTGCGAAGGGTTGTCCTTTGTCAATAACGCGTCAG
>SLBH01000061.1 GCA_007126415.1 Spirochaetales bacterium | reverse complement strand
GGTTGGGCTCGGCCGCATCGGGCGCGCGACCGCGGGGCTCGCGGGGGCGTTCGGCATGCGCGTGCTCGGATATAACCGTACGCAGCGCGCGGAGGCGGCTCAGGACGGAATTGAGCTCGTGGAACTCGAGGAGTTGCTCCGCCGATCGGACGTCGTGAGCCTGCACACCGCGCTCAGCGACGAAACGAAGCATCTCATCGATGAGAATGCGCTTTCGCGGATGAAGCCGGGCGCGTTGCTCATAAACACCGCCCGCGGTGGTCTGGTAGATGACGATGCGCTTGCGGCGGCGCTACAGGACGGACGGATCGGCGGCGCGGGGCTCGATGTGCTCGGGCCGAGCGAGCCGCCGGAGTCCGACAACCCGCTGTTGAGCGCCCCAAACTGCATCATCACGCCGCATATCGCCTGGGCGACGCCCGAGGCGCGCGGGCGCTGCCTACAGGGAGCGGCCGCGAATCTCAGGGCGTTTCAAGAAGGGCGGGCGCAGAACGTTGTCGCAGCGCCGGGCGCCGGCGGCGCCGCCGGCTGAGTTTGCGCGTGTGTTCTCCGGCCCTACGCCTACGCCCGCCCCAGGCGTGCGGCGTGCTAACTCCAGCGCACCAGCCCCGGTATGAAGTCGTGAACTAAGGCGTCGTGCTTTGGGAGTACCCGCACGGCGTAGCCCTGGCGACCGGCCCTGCGGCACTCGGCTTCAACTGCGTAACGACGTGACCCGTTTTGGTCGGCCTTCCCGATTACGCGCATCTCGTTGCGGTCGGGACGCTCAATGTTTCCTTGCGAGTCTATGCGGCCGTGGTACAGCTCAACGCGTACTTCCTCCGGCGTGAGCTCGCCGAGTTGGATTTGCGCTTCAACCTTCAATGTCTCCCCTACATGCATCTGGCGGGGATGTTTGCTCTCGACCGCGGTTACCGCTACGCGGTCCCACTGCGCTCTGAGGCGGTGCATCTGCTCGGCGAGCTCACGAGCGAGTTTATACTCGCCGGCCGAGATGGTCTTTGAGTTCTCGAGCGCGGGCATGTAGAAGCGCTCGGCGTACTCGGTCAACATGCGCGCCGATGAAAACTGCTCGGCTACTTGCTGCATGGAGTCCTTCATCATACCGATCCAGGAACGTGGGAGCCCGTCGAGACCGCGATCGTAGAAGGTTGGGATGATTTCGTGCTCGAGGAGGTTGTAAAGCGCCTTGATCTCGATCTCGTCTTGCAGCTCCTCGTCTTCGTATTCTTCGCCGTTTCCGATCGCCCAACCGATTCCCGGGTCGTAAGCTTCGGCCCACCAACCGTCGAGTACCGAGCAGTTCAGCGCGCCGTTGATCGCGGCCTTCATGCCGCTGGTGCCGCTCGCCTCGAGCGGGCGACGCGGCGTGTTGAGCCAGAGATCGGCGCCGGAGACCAGGTACTGCGCGATGTTCATGTCGTAGTTCTCGAGGAACACGACCCGGCTACGGATTTCCGGTCGACTTGCGAAATGAACGATCTCCTTGATGAGATTTTTGCCCGGAATATCGTGCGGATGAGCCTTGCCGGAGAAGATGATCTGAATCGGGCGGTCGTTGTCGGAGAGTAGCTTCAGCAGTCGTTCGGTGTCGCGGAACAGCAGCGAGGCGCGTTTATAGGTCGCAAAACGGCGCGCGAACGCGATCGTGAGCGCAGAGGGCGAGAGCACCTGGCGCGCCTGTACCAGCGTGGACCCGGTTGCGCCGCGGGCACGGAGCTGTTTTTCGAGGCGGCTGCGCGCAAACTGCACGAGGCGTGCCTTGCGCCGCTCGTGTGTCCGCCACAGTTCCTCATCCGAGATGCGGTCCATACGACGCCAGATCGTGAGATCGGTCGGCTCGTCGTAGAAGCGCGGTCCGAAGTAGCGATCGAGCAGGTCGACCATGTCGTGCGACAGCCAGGTACGGGTGTGCACCCCGTTGGTAACGTGCGTGATCGGCACCTCGGTGTGCGGAAGCTCTTTCCAGATGCCGTGCCACATCTCGCGCGAGACATAACCGTGAAGCTCGCTGACGGCGTTGTTATAGCTCGAGAGGCGCAGCGCGAGCACCGTCATGCAGAAATGTTCGAGCTCGTCCTCGGGGTGTTCGCGACCGAGCGCCATGAACTCGTTGAAGGATATTCCGAGCCCCTGTGCGATGCTCGGGAAGTACTTCTGCATCAGCTCCACCGAGAAGCGCTCGTTGCCTGCCGGAACCGGGGTGTGCGTGGTGAAGATGTTGGTCGGCCAGACCGCCTGCACCGCTTCCTCGAAGCTGAGCTTGTTCTGCAGCATGTGCTCGCGGATACGCTCGATCGCGAGGAAGGCCGAGTGGCCTTCGTTCATATGCGTGACCGCCGGGTTGATGCCGAGCGCGCGCAGCGCACGGATCCCGCCGATGCCGAGCAGAATCTCCTGACGGATACGGCTTTCACGGTTGCCACCGTACAGGGTTGCGGTAACGCGCCGATACTCCTCAGTGTTCTCATCGATGTTGGTATCGAGCAGGTACAGCGAGTTGCGACCGATCTTGGCTTCCCAGATCCGCGCAACCACCTGCGCGTCGGCCATCTGCACCGTGATCTTGATATCTTCTCCGTTGCCGTCGGTGCAGCGCTCAACCGGCATGTTGTACCAATCGTTCTCGGGATACGACTCTTGCTGGAAGCCGTCGGCGTTCAGGTACTGTTGGAAGTAACCCTGCCGATAGAGCAGTCCGACCCCTACGAGCGGCAGCCCGAGATCCGAGGAGGTGATGAGGTGATCGCCCGAGAGAACTCCGAGGCCGCCCGAGTAGATCGGGAGGCTTACGTCGAGCCCGTACTCCATCGAGAGGTACGCGATGGTGTCCTCGGTGCTGCCGGTGTACCAGGTGTCCCCGCTCTTGTAGCGCTTGAAGCGTTCGTACACCGACTGAACCGCCGCGACGTAGGAGTCGTCGGCTGCGAACTGGTCGAAGGTCTCCTGCGGCACCATGCTGAGCGTGCGGACCGGATTCTGGCCCGAGGCGGACCAGACATCGCTATCGAGGCGGATAAAGAGATTCACCGCCTCGTAGTTCCAGCTGAACCAAAGATTGTGCGCGAGCTCTTCGAGCGGTTTGAGCGCCTCGGGGAGCTGCGGTTTTGCCGTGTAGGTAATGATGTTCATGTCGTTTTCCCGTTTTCGTATTTCACTACTCGCCGCGACCGAGGTCGCCGTCGCGGCGCGCAGTGTTGTGTTGTGCGGGCGGCGGCCGCCGCCGCGCTCAGTCCTCCGCGGCGGGCTCGGGGTACTCGTCTACGATCGTTATCACCGAGCAGCGGTCGCCGGTGGTCGGAAGCGCGTTAATCTCGGAGGCGGCCTCCAGAACGGCGCGTTCGCCGGTAGTATGGAGAATAATAACGACCGGGACGTAGGCCGAGTCTCCGCCGTTAGTGTCGGCCACTTCGTCCTGCAGGACCGACGCGATACTGATGCCGTAATGCTCGAGAATAGAGGTCATCGATGCGAGTGCACCCGGGCTGTCGCGCACCATAACGCGAATGTAGTAGCGATGCGCAGTGTCGGCGACCGGGTTGTCCTGTGCGATTGGGTTGTTCCCGAGCATGTAGCCGAACTCCTGAAAGGTGCGAGGCAGCACACCCGAAGCGATCGAGACCAAATCGGCCGTTACCGCCGAGGCCGTGGGCGCGCCGCCGGCGCCGCGTCCGTAGTACATGGTGTGCCCGGTAACGTGGCCGTAGACGCTTACCGCGTTAAACGGCCCGGACACCCAGGCCAGCGGATGGTTGCGCGAGATAAACGCGGGACGCACCCGCACCGTGATCCCGGAGCTTTGGCGCTCGGCGATCGCGAGCAGCTTGATAAGATACCCGAGCTTCTCGGCAAACTTCACGTCGGCCAGCTCGATCGACTCGATCCCGTCTACGGGTATGAGGTTAAACGGTATCGCCTGTCCGAACGCGAGCGAGGTCATGATCGCAATCTTGTGCGCCGAGTCCAGGCCTGACACATCGAGCGTGGGATCGGCCTCGGCGAGGCCGTCGGCTTGCGCTTCTTCGAGAGCCTGCCGGTAGCTCTTGCGCTCGTTGGTCATCTGCGAGAGGATATAGTTGCAGGTTCCGTTTACGATCGCGTAGATTGCATCGATGCGATTCGCCACCAACCCGTCGTAGAGGGCGCGCACGATCGGGATGCCCCCGGCGCAGCTAGCCTCGAAGCCAACCGAAACACCGGCGTTGCGGGCACGCTCAAAAAGCTCCGCACCGTGCATCGCGAGTAAGGCTTTGTTGGCCGTTACGACATGTTTGCCGGCGTCTACAGCTTGCTCGATCACCGAACGGGCGGTCTCGATCCCGCCGACGAGCTCGATCACGATCTGTACCTCGCTGTCGGCCATGACTTTGGCGAGGTCGGGCTCAAACAAGGATTCATCGAGGCCCGCGGCCTTGGCGCTGCTGTAGGTCTTCGAGACGATGTATCGAAGCTCGAGCGGCGTTCGGTTTTTTGCTGCCAACAACTCGCGATCGCGGGTGAGGATTTGCGCGGTCGCGGTTCCAACTACGCCGCAGCCGACGATCGCGACCGGCACCGATTTAGGTTCACTCATGCTGTTTCACTCCCGCGCGTATCGTAGTTGAGTGCTATACCACTGTCAAGCTTGGGCCGAGGGCGTGGGCCGAGGGGGCCGATTGCCGTCGAGGATCGGCCGAACGATCACTTGATTGTTTGGCGTGCCGGATTTACTCTTCGCGTATGAGTTCCGAACCGTGGGGCGGTAATGAGTCGACGATGCGGTCGGTTTCGGAGCTTCTGCAGTCACCGGCCGATTTTGATCTCTTCAGCGAGAGCGAGACGCCGGACGAGCGATTGCTCGAGCACGGGGTGCACGCGCCGGTGTTGCTGTGGGCACGGGCAAAGGACCGGCCGGTGGTCTGGGGATGGACGCTGCTCAGAAGGCTCAGCGCGCTGGGTATCGGCGAGGTTGCGACGGTGTCGGTGTGGGGTGACGGCGCCGAGGCGCTCGCGCTCGCGCTGCGAGCCGAGGGACGCGCAGGCGCGTACTCCTGGGATGAGTTACGGCGAATTGGGGCCGGTATTCGGCGTCTGGGGCTTACGCGCGCCGACGCGCAGTTCGCGGAGTTGGTGATGGGCCGCCGCGGAAGCGTTCTGAGAGAGGTGGAGCGTTTCGAGGCGCTACCGGAGGTGCTACGAACGACGGTCCGTGACGGTATGCTCGATCTCAAGACCGCCGAGCGCGGCGCCGGGCTGCCTGAGTCGGTACTCGGCGTGTTTGTCGAGGGCGCGGCGCGGTTGAGTTTTTCTCAGCGACGGGTGATCCTCGGGTTGCTGTACGAGTTTTGCGTGCTTGGGGGCAGACCGGCCGGCGAGGTTATCGGCTATATGCGGACCGCGTTCGCGGATCCCGACCCTCCCGCGGCCTTGCGTGCGCTTCGGTTCCCGCGCTTGAGCGAGCTCGAGCGGCGGTTCGGCGAAATACGCGACCGCAACCTTTCCGGTAGCGGTGTTGAGTTGCAGCCGCCGCCGGGTTTTGAGGGCTCGGCGTTTCAGGTGCGTTTCGGGTTTGAGACGCGTGCGCAGCTTCTCAAGCGTCTCGAGGCCTTGCAGAAGTTGGAGTCTAGGTGCGATGAGCTGTTTGAGTTACTATAAGAGCCGCTTCACTCGCTTCTACGCCGAGCGCGCGGTGGCAGGCCGCGAGGCGGTTGGCCGCGCCGCCCGGCGACTCGGGCTGCAGACCCCGATCGTGATCGAGTCGCGCGAGGAGCTCCCGGAGGAGCATCGGAACGAGCACACGCTCGTGGCGGTGCCGACGCGCGGGAATGCCGTCGATCGCTGCCCAGGTTCACGCGGGCATGTCTGCTGCAACTACCTCACGATCGACCTGTACGCCGGGTGCACGCTCGGCTGCAGTTACTGCATCATGCAGAGTTATCGAAACTTCGCGCCGTTGGTGGTAAACGTAGAGACCGAGCCGATCATCGCGGCGGTACAAACGATAGCTGCGGCCAATCCCGGACGCCGCATTCGCGTCGGCACCGGCCAGATCGGCGATTCTCTGCAGCTCGACCCGTTGTTTGAGTTGTCGCGCGAGTTGATCGAGGCGTTCGCCGCGGAACCACGCGTGGAGCTCGAGCTCAAGACCAAGACCGATTTCGTCGATCATCTTTTGAACCTGCCGCGGAAAGGAAACGCGATCATCGCGTTCTCTTTGAACCCGCCCGAGTTGGTGGGCGCCGAGGAGCCGGAAACGGCCTCGGTGGAGCGGCGGCTCGCGGCCGCGGCACGAGCTTTGGAGGCGGGCTATCGGGTGGCGTTTCATTTCGACCCCATTATCCGTGTCGCGGAGTGGCAGGCCTGGTACCGGGCCGTGATCGAGCGCCTGCGTGGGTTTCCGGCGGAGCGGATCGCCTGGGTGAGCCTCGGCACGGTGCGTTTCACCACCGCGTTGCGCGACGCGGTGCCGCCGCGCGCGTATATGTTCGACGAGTTTGTGCCGTCGCGCGACGGCAAGCTGCGCTACCTGCAGCCGGAGCGCGTTGAGACCTACCGCTACGTGCGTCGCGTGTTGGAGCGGGCGATCGGAAGGGTCCCGGTCTACCTCTGCATGGAGAGCCCGGCGGTATGGAGACGCGTTTTTGCCGACCGCTGCGCTTTTCCGGTCGGGTCGTTGTTTGCTCCGCTCAAGCTTCCCGACGCGCAACGCTCGAGTAGGGAACCGGGGCAAAAGGCGCGCGACCCGCGCCCGAGCGGACGCTAAGGGGGGAGATATGAGGGATCAGCGCGGTACGCATACGCACGGCCGGCGTCGCGAAGCGCAGCGCGGGAGGCGCTTCTTGCGTTTCGGCGTGCTCGTTACGACGATCGCGGGTGCGGCGCTTGCGTTTGCGGCGGTGGGCGCAGGGGCCGAGGAGCGCTTACCGGTCGGTGGGGAGCCCGAGGCGCGGATCGTCTATTTCGACGGTAGCCCGGTGCTGGTTCGCCACGCCGAACGCGAGTGGCTCGAGCTCGCCGCCGATCACCGGCTCAAACGCTACGATTACCTGCAGACCGCGATCGACGAACGCCTAGAGTTCGTGGTTCCGGCGCTGGGGGAACCGTTTGCGCGCGTCACGCTCGCCGGAGACAGCGCGTTGTACCTGGAGTACGCGGAGCAAGGCGGGGGCGTGGCGTTGCCGCGGCCGCCGGTGCTACAGCTGCTGCGTGGCTCGGTGCGTTTTGAGGTCATGGCGCCCGCCGATGAGCCCGCCGACGTCCGCGACGACGAGCCGCGCGCCCGCGAAGCGGCCGAGATCGCGGTCGGAGCGGGAGCGGTAACGGTGCGCGTGCAGGACGGGGATGGCGGCGTAGAGAAGCTGCCGAACGGCGCGGTACTGGTTTGGGCCAACCGGGGTTGGGCCCGCGTTATCGGGCCTGCCGAGCCCGACCGGCCGGCCGGACAGCAGCGGCTCGCGGGGCGGGGCCGCATGGTGGAGTACCGAGCGGACCGTGGGTTCCGAAACCACCTCGCGGCCGAGCTTGGAGGGGCCGACGGGCGTCGCGACGACGCCCGTCGGGATGCAGCCGAGCGAGTGGTTGAGCTGATTTCAAACGAGGAGACCGAGTACCACCGAGCGCGCGCGGAGTTCGAGAGAATGTATCGCGAGCTCCTCGAGCTACGCGAGACGTGGTACGCCTGGATGCGTGCCGAGCGGGTGGGGCGGGCTCCTTTGAGCGATGACGAAGGCGTGCGCAACGAGGTCCACGCGTTGTTGGACGAACTACACGAGCCGGCCGAGCGCCTCGAGCGCTCGCTTCATCGGCTCGGGGTGCTGAGTCGCTACGTGGTGCAGCCGCCGTCGCAGCAAACCGCGGTTGCTCCCGAAAGTCACGCCGAAGCATCGGTGGGGGTGATGCGCGCTGTCGCGCGCGACGGGCCGATCTTGACGGAGCGGTTGCATACGCTGCGGCATCTTCGCGCCGTTCTTTCCGAGCCGGACTAAAACAGGGTGACCTCGTCTCCGGCCGGTTTCTTTGGCTTCTTGATCTGCTCGAGGTACTGTTTCTCCTCGCGCTCGACGTCTGTGATCAGGGCGCCGGTAATGCGTTTCAACAGTACGCGGGTGCTCGTCGGGAAGAACAGGATTTTGCGGCCGGCCGTGCCGCCTACATCCGACGACTCGATCTCGATATTCTCGGTCTCGAGGTAGTTCATCGCGAACGCCACGTTACTGCGCGGAATGGTGGCCTCGCCGTCGGGGCTGGTGCGTAGTACGTGGGCGCCGCCGAACACCTTAGCACGCAGAGTGTTGCGCCGCGCCCCGAGCTTCAGCATCGCGTTGATCACCAGCTCCATGGCATGCATCCCGTAGCGGCCGGTTTCGCTCATGATCGACCCGGAGTTGTTGTCGCCGGCGAGCATGAAATGATTGAGCCCGCCGACGCCGGCGCTGCGGTCGTAGAACGCAACCGCTACGCAACTGCCGAGGACCGTTGAGATAATAAGATCGTCTTTTGACGCGAAATACTCACCCGGGTGGATGATCACGATCTCGCGTTCAAACTTGTTGCTGTAGTGGCGATACACCGTTTTTGTCTTCTGATCCTTTATGTTCTGAACCGGCTCAGAAAAGTGTTACCTCACCCGAGCCGACGCCGCCTTCGACCTCAAATCCGGCGAGCTCACCGGCGGTTACCTTATGAGTGAAGATAGTAAACCGTTCGATGATTGCCTGCAAGCGCTGGTTACCAATTTGCCAATCATCGGCTCCGTATTTTTGGAGCAGCGGCTGCATTTGGGCGGTAGCGCGCTCGCGAACCTCGCCGGTCTTGTCCTTTATGCGTCGCAGCTCAGCGAGCAACGACTCGAGGTTATCGAGGTCTTTCCCGGCTTCATCGAAGAGACTCATGAAGCGACCGGTGAAGACCGTGAAGCCGGTGAGCGTATCGAGCAACTCGCGTTCGGCTTCGTACAACCGAGCGTAGTCTTGTTTGATATCGGATTGAAAATCACGCACCAACCGTTGCTCGGCGCCGGAGGCGGCTTGGTGTTCGCGAAGCAGCTCACTGGTCTCGGAGATGAAGCGCTTGGTGGCCTGCAACGAGCGGTCGACGTCGCGCTCGATCTTTTTGGTGAGGCTGTTCATCCGGCCGACCGTATCGGACATCTGCTGCAGTACGTGCTGCTTCGCAACCTCTATTCTTGACGCCACATCTATGCTGCGAAAGCGCGTGATAATGCGGGTAAAGGTCTCGAAATCGTCTTCGAGCAACCCAACATCGCGTAGCAAACGCTTGGACTCGGCGGTGACCTGATCCTTCATCTTCAACGAGCTCCCGAGGTCGCTTAAGAGCTGCTCGATCAGTTCCGAGGAGTCTTGGTAGAGGGCGTGCAGATCGAGACCGTCTTGCGAGGACGTGCTCCCGACAAAGGTCTCTCTGTCGCGCTCGGCGGCCTCGATCGCGCTGCGGCAGGTTGAAATCTGCTCGCGGAATACCGATACGCTACCCTCGAGCTTGCCGGCGACGTCGTCGAGCAGCTCACCGCAGAGTTCCGGCAGCAACTGCAAGAAGCGAAGCTCGTCGAGAAGCTTGCGCCCGTCTTGTTCGTCGGTAACCTCCGAGAGTTCCCTCAGCGAGATAATAACGTGATCGATCGACTGCTTGATAACGTCGTGTAGCTGTATCTCCTCCATGATGCGGTTCAGCGGTTGTGTGACCTCTTCGGCCCGTGCGTGTATGCCCCGCACCGCCTCAACGACCCGGTTAACACCGTCGCGCAGCTCGGTGAAACTTCGCTCGAGCCGTTCGCGCATCTGGGTCGATAGACGATCTTGAAACTCGGACGTGTTTTGCAGCGAGTCGCGAAACTGTTGAAAGGTCTCGTGCAGCCCCGTGCCACGACGCGTAATTTCCTCGGTCAGTCTAATCGTGCTTTCCGAGATTCGTTTCAGTTCCTCGGTGATGTAGGAGAACGCGCGCCCGGCGGTGCCGGATTTCAACGCTACCGTCATTGCGTTCAGTGAGACGAGCTCCATCTCGATCGAGTCGTCCTTGATCTCGGCGATGTCGCTATCGAGCGCCGAGAGATGGTCGAGCTGCGAGCGCAGACGCTCGAGTAGTTGGTCGTCGGAGCTGTGGAGTTCCTCGAACGAGCCGACCGTTTCGCCGATCCGTTTCTGGGCGTGGTTGAGGGTATCGGTCAACGAGCGATTCGCGTCGCCGGTTGCTGCAACACCGCGACCGGAACCTGAAGCCTCGAGGCTTGCGATGGTTGAGCGCGAATGCTCGAGCCCGGCTCGCATCTCGCGCAGTAGTTCCGGGAAACGGCGTCCAAGTTGCAGGTAGGCGTTTTCGCTGCGTGTAACGACGTCGTTTAACGCGTCGATCAGCTCGTCGCGCAACGCGGTGTTAGATGTCTGCATGCGATCCAGTGTAGGCGATGGTTGTGCATGAGACAAGCCGGGTGCGCGCAGATGTGCGACAAAAAAGGCGAGCCGACACGGCTCGCCCCTGTGGCAAGACTTGCCCCATATCGATTAAGTGCCCCGTCGGTGCTCGACCGGGCTACTGCTTTATCCCGGCCTGCACCGAGAGCGCCTGCTCGGTCTCGATATCGAACAGAACGGTTTTCTCGAGCGGCAGCAAGAGTTTGACGTTGTCGCCGACCTTGATCGTTACATCGGGCGCGAGGCGCGCCACGATCTGGTGGCTGCCGGTGTTGACGTAGATGTGAATCTCGGCGCCGAGCGGCTCCACAACGTCTACCGTGCCGTTAATGTAGGTGCCTTCCTTGGCGCGCATGTCGTACTTCATATCCTCGGGGCGGATACCGAGCACCATCTGGCGACCTACGTAGGGCTTTGCGATCTCGGCCTGCTTGCCGTCGAGGATACGCTTGAAGTTGCCTTCATCGGCGACGATGCTCTTGCCCTCTTCGGTGATGGCGACCGTCATGAAGTTCATGGGCGGCGAGCCGATGAAGCCCGCGACGAAGCGATTGATCGGTTTGTTGTAGAGATCGAGTGGAGCGCCGATCTGCTGAATGAGGCCGTCCTTCATGACCACGATTTTATCGCCCATCGTCATGGCTTCTACCTGGTCGTGGGTGACGTAGATCAAAGTAGCTTGCAGGCGATGGTGCAGCGACGAGATCTCGGCGCGCATCTGCACACGCAGCTTTGCGTCGAGATTTGAAAGCGGTTCATCGAACAGGAAGACCTTGGGGTGACGCACGATGGCGCGACCGACCGCCACGCGTTGGCGCTGACCACCGGAGAGTGCCTTCGGCTTGCGTTCAAGCAGCTGTTGAATGTCGAGGATGCGGGCGGCCTCATCGACGCGCTTCTTGATCTCCTCTTTCTGGAACTTGCGGATCTTGAGACCGAACGCCATGTTGTCGTACACCGTCATGTGCGGGTACAACGCGTAGTTCTGGAACACCATCGCGATGTCGCGATCTTTTGGGGGAACGTCGTTGACGAGCTTGCCGTCTATGTACAGCTCGCCGCTGGTGATGTCCTCGAGCCCTGCAACCATGCGGAGCGTGGTGCTCTTGCCGCAACCGGACGGACCGACGAGAACCACGAACTCTTTGTCTTGAATCGTGAAGTCTGCCTCGTTTACCGCGGTCACGTTGCCTTCAAAGACCTTACTGATCTTCTTTAGTTCAACCGTTGCCATCTGAAACCTCCGTAACAGAGTTATCTTATAGTGGCATATATATTACGGGGGATTCAGAGAGCTGTCAATCTTTTGGCGTTGTGGATTATTGGCTGTAATGGATGAATGCGAGTCGTTGTGGGCGGCTCGTGGTGGTTTCCGCGCCCGCTCGCCGTTTCGCCGGGGTTAGTCTCCGCGGCGAAGCAGCCAAACCCGCAAACGCTCATGGAGGCTTTCTTCGGCGCCTTCGGCCGAGACGCGCCTGCCGAGCCAGGGTTCGATCACCTCGGAGCGCAGGTCGGCCCAGTAGACCGCTTGGCGCTCCGGGAAGCGTAAGAAGCGTTCCTCCGGAACGCGTCCAAGAAGCTCAGGGTAGTAACGCGGAAACAGCTCCTCGTTTACCCTGCGCAGCGCTGAGAATCCGCCGAGAATGCCGAACGATTGCATGCGTTTCCGTTGCAAGTCCTGTAGCAAGAGCTCATGCGTTTCGGTGCGGTAGAACCATTCGATGAACGCTTCCGCGCCGCTGCGGTTTGCCGTGGTGGTGGGAACTCCGAGCGATACCGGCCCGTCGAGCGCCGGAACCGAGGTGCCGTCGCTGTTGTCGGTATACCAACGGAACTCGAGAAGTTCGCGTTGCGACTCACGCATCGCGAAAAACTCACCGGCATCGATATACGCAAACCCAATGCGGTTTCGCAACAGCAGTTGGTCCTCGGGGTCGTAGAGGTAGCGGTCGTGAAACCGAGCAACCTCTTCGGCGCTCTCGTTGTACTCTTCGTCCCACGAAACCAGCGCTTCGAGTGCGTCCTCCAGGCGCTCGGTCTCCCAAGCCGGCATTTCATCCTCTTGCTCGCGAAAACGTGCGCCGTGCGTCTGCGCAAACACGTACAAGAACCGGTTGCTCCATTTCGGGGAGAACCCCATATTGGTGAAGCGCCCGCCGGAACGCTCGTTAAACGCCCTGCCGTGTTGTTGAAGCTCCGAAGCGCTAATGCCGAATGAGCTGAGGTCTATTTCGTGATCGCGGTGGAACATGATGGTCGGCAGGTCGAACGAGATCGGCAAGAATCGCTGTGTGCCGTCGAACGAACCGCGTTCGAGCAACTCGGTATAGAACGCCTCCGGATCAACTCGGTTGGGGGACAATACGCGTTCGAGCGAGCGCATCCGTTCCGCGGTCTCGCGGTTTGAGAGGTGCCGGGTAATCACGATATCGGGTTGGTCCTCAGCGCGTCTGAGCTGCTCCCCGGGCGCTTCGCGGTACTGTAGCTCGGCCCGGTACGACTGCTGGGATGAGTTGAACAACTCGAGATAGGCGGCTACCTCGGGTATATCGGTCCAGACGACGATCCGTCTAGATTCCTCATCGGCACACGCCGCGAGGACAACGCTTACAACCGCAGCCACTGCGAGAACTCGAATCTTCCGCATTATCCCGCCATCGTACGGAGAGCCGTGGCGGCTGTCAACGCAGGGTCGGTTCGCTACTTGTGGAACTGTAGCTCGCGTTCCTTCCTCGTCGCTTCCTGCACCGCTGCGAGCGCAGCATCGGCGAGGTCTTGGGGCGACTGCATGCGCCGCTGGTACGAGGCTACGCCGCAGCGAGCGAGCGCGTTGCAGTGTTCGAGCCGTCGCTGCAGCTGGTCGTCACGCCTGATCGACTCGAGGACGCGGCGTACCGGTATCTCGGCGAGCGCCGCGTTGGTACGAGCAAACACCACCCAGACGGTGTCGCGCGCGTAACGCCCGCAACGGTCGGATCTTCGTAGGTGCGGCCGAATGCTGCGCTCGAGCTCGCGGGCGGCGGTATCGAGGTCCGACGGGGTGTCACCCGAGCGCGGAACGCTGCGGATCATCATCAGCGAAACCGGGTCGCCGTATCGTACCGCCGCGTCCCAGTAGATGCGGAACTGATCGGCGAACTGCGGGCTCGAGAGGTACCGGATGTAATCGGTGTGCGTGAGCCGCGGCAGCAGAGCGAAGAAGGCCGCGCGATACGCGCCTCCGTATAGCGCGGTCAAGACCGTCAGCACGATCACCGGCATAACCGGCGAGATCGTTGTCAATCGGCGCGTTTCCAGATACGACGGGGCGCCGGGGTATACAACCGCAAGTCCCGCCGCGAAGGCTACGAATACCGCGGGGAAAAACAACACCGTCGGAACACGCTCGTAGCGAATCTGCAAGTGTTGCTCGAGCCTGAGGAGGATACCGCCGAGCGCGGCGACGGCGGTCAGCGAGGCCGTCTGGACCAAGAGCGCCCAGATCTCGGCTTGATCACCGTAGCGCAGAAGCAGAACGGCGGCGCTTAGGAGCGCAGTAGCCACCGCGAGTGTTCCGGCCGTCTTGAAAACGGCCGGAGTCTCGGCCGCCGAGAGCAATGCCTGGCGTTCATAGAGCCGCGCGGGGTTCCGCATATTGTCTCCTTCAGGTAACCCGACTAACTCGACGCATAACGTGATTCATGCGAGAATTGCGTCGGTTACCGGTAAGGTCTGGTTTGAGTGTAACGCTCGAGCTCCGGGCACGCAAGCTCCCGGCGGCTTGCAGCCCCGGCAATCCGAGAGCTAAATCTGAGAGCTAACGGTACAATCCTGGAGGCAGTGAGAATGAAACAGATTGGATGGATCGGCACAGGGATCATGGGAAAGAGCATGTGCGGTCATTTGATTGAGGCCGGCTACACCGTCTCGGTGTACAACCGCACACGCGAAAAGGCCGAGGACCTTATTGCGGTTGGGGCGACCTGGTGCGATACCCCGCGCGAGGTTGCCGAGCGAAGCGACTGCATCTTCACGATCGTGGGCTACCCGCGCGACGTGCGCGAGGTTGTCCTTGGCGCCGACGGTGTGCTCGCCGGGGCGCGTTCGGGAAGTATTATTGTCGATATGACGACCTCGGAGCCGGCGCTCGCCGAGGAGATCGCGACAGAGGCCTCGTCGCGCGGCGTTACGGCGCTCGATGCCCCGGTTTCCGGTGGCGATACCGGCGCGCGCAACGCCACGCTCGCGATCATGTGCGGCGGCGATCAAGCGGCGTTCGATCGCGTGTTGCCGCTGTTCGAGCAGATGGGAAAGAACATCGCGTTGCTCGGCGGTCCCGGTCGGGGACAACACACCAAGATGTGCAATCAGATCTTGGTCGCGTCCAGCGTGGTTGGAACCGTCGAGGCCTTGCTGTACGCCTGCCGAGCCGGTCTCGATCCCGAGCAGGTTATACAGGTAGTAGGTAGCGGCGCGGCCTCATCGTGGTCTATCAACAATCTCGGCCCGCGAATCGCAAAGCGCGACTACGACCCCGGGTTTATGATCAAACACTTCATTAAAGATATGGGCATCGCGCTCGCCGAGACCCAGCGGATGCAGCTTTCGCTCCCGGGGCTTGCGATGGCGCACGAGTTCTACAAAGCGGCGAGTGCACAGGGCCTCGAGGAACTCGGTACGCAAGGGCTGTACAAGGTGCTTGCCGAGCTCAACGGCATAGAGAGTTGAGCCCGCTATCGATCGATACTCAGCGTGACGCGGCGAGGCGGTCGAGCTCGCGGTCGAGCTGCGGCGCGAGCCGGCCGCGCTCAAACCTCTGAAACGCGCGCTGCAGCTCGGCGGCGAGGGTTTTCCGGTGCAAAGGGCGCAGCGAAAGCAATTCGCGAATGCGTCGATATAGACCGGGCTCGTCGTCGTAGAGGCAACGCTCGTGATACTGCTCCGGGACGAGTTCGGGGTACGATAGCCGCCGCGGTAGCACCGGCACGCAGCCGCACAACACCGCCTCGCAGACCGCTATCCCGAAGTTCTCCTGAATAGCGGTGCTCACCACCAGATCTCCGCTTTCGAGAAAATGGCGGTACGCAGCGCTCGACTCGGCGTATCCGAGATGAACCACACGGTCTCCCAGCTCGGCGGCGGCCGCCTCGAAGCGTGGTCGCATGATCCGCGACTCCTCGCCGAGGATCGCCACCCGGAATGCGACCCCGTCGCGCGCAAGCGCCGGCAGCGCCCGAAAGAAGCTCTCGGGGTCTTTGTCGTACTCCCAGCGATGGTTCCAGATGATGAGCGGTGCTTCATCGGACTCTGCTTGCGCAGATAACGGCGCGCGATTACCTCGCGGGCAGCGTTCGGCGCCCGGATAATGCACCGGTGCGGTCTTCGCGGTCTCTACCGCGGCCTCGATCGCGGCGGGCGGAGCGATGGTGTCGGCTGTGCGGTAGGTGGCGAGGAACGCGCGCGCGGCTTCGGCAAAGGTATCACGATGGCTTCGCGAGTTGAAAAGCACACGCTCGGCCGAGGCGATGTTCTTGAGCTCGAGCAGCAAGAGCTCCCGCGGCGGTGTTCGGCGCTGCGTCGGCGGATAGGTCATCTGGCTTTCGTGCATATACAGCATCACCGGCGGTAGCGTTGCGCGCCGTGCGAGCACCCCGCGCAACTCGCTGAGGTCCACGAGGTCGGTCACGAGCAACCCGTCGTATGCCTCGAGGTTGGTGATGCGCTCCGCGACCTGCCATGCCGCGATCTGCAGCCGACGGCGCCAGTGTCGATCCGGGAGCGTGACGAGATCTATCTCGTGGCGCGAGTGCCGCACAACTGCGTCGGCGAACGCCCGATGCGACCCGCCGTAGAAGGTTTCAACGAACAGAAACCGTGAGCGCTTCACGGTTCACCACCTGCCGCGAACGAATCGAGGAACTCCGCGACGGCGTCGAAGGCCGTGCCGCGCAACTCCGGCGGTTCGTTAAACAGCGCGTGGCGAGCGTTCTCTATCTCGAGCTCCCGTAGCAACTCGAAACGCTCGCGGAGGAAGCGGCGGTTGTAGGCGTTATCGACCACGGTGTCGTCCTGAGCCTGCAGCAGGAGCAGCGGCACGTCATAACGGCCGTAGTGTGGGGTGTCCTCCTCCCAGCGCAGGTAGGCCTCGGCCCAGCTGAGCGGTACGCGGTATACGCCGAGCGGGTCACGCTCTTTTGCGAGCTCGACGTACTCGGGGTTGGAGCTTGCCGCATCTATCCTGCGCCCCACGTTCTCGAGGAATGGGCTTGCGATGCGTATTCCGAGTCTCGAGAGCGGCCATAGCCAGGTGCGCACCAGCGGAGCCGCGAACACCAGAGCGTCGTAGGTATGCTCGGACTCGGGAAAGCGCTCGAGATACTCGAGGAAAACCGCCGCTCCGGTGCTGTGCCCAACCCCCACAAGCGAGAGCCCGTCTACCTCGGCGGAGTTGTGCGGGTCGCCGGGGTTGTGCGGGCCGCCGGGGTTGTGCTCAATCATCTTCGACAGCTCGCGGCGGCCTGTGGTAACGGCGCGGTCGAGCACCGTGGCGTAGCTGCGAAACGCATCGATCTCCCCTCGAGCTCCATCCGAAAGACCGTGGCCCGGCATATCGAACGCTACAACCGCGAAGCCCTGCTCAAGCAGCGCAGAGACGGCGCTGCGGTTGAGCGCCACATGGTCGAGATACCCGTGCAGCAGCACCGCGACCCCGCGTGGGGTATCGGCGGCCACAAACAGTTGTAGCGCTACCCGATACTGCCCGGCGTCTATCGTGCCGATGCTCCACGAAGCATCGATCACAGGCGGATAGTGGCGCCGGTAGGCCTCGGCGAGCGCGCGGGTGCGTGCCGATAACTCCTCACCGAGCGGCGGAAGCGTGGCGCGGAGCTCCTCGGCAGCGTGATCGTCGAATACTTGGCCCGCGGCGCCCGGAGGCGTTGCCGCGCAGCCCATGCAGGCGAGCGCGAGCACCGCAACCGCGCGAGTCATACTGCGCTCCCGGGGGTGCGTTCGGTGTTGCTCGTGGTGTTGCTCGTGGTGTTGCTCGTGGTGTTGCTCGTGGTGTTGCCGGGGGCGGCGGAGGTGGAGACGATAAGGGGCAGGCCGGTCATGCGATCCGGGCCAAGTCGCGGTCGCAAGAAGGCCTCGAGCGCTTCGCTGCCTCGCTCGGCGCGTTCGCGGTCGGCGAACAACAAGTAGAACGCGCCGCCGCCCCCGGCCCCGCTCAGTTTGCCGCCGAGCGCGCCGGCGGCCCGGCCGCGCTCGAGTGCCGCGTCGAGC
>SLBH01000180.1 GCA_007126415.1 Spirochaetales bacterium | reverse complement strand
CTCGAGTATGAGCTTCTGCCCGCGTTCGACGAGTTTGGGCGAAAGCAGCCGTCGTTGATGCAGGTGCTACGCGCGACGCGTTACCGAGTGCAACCGCGCGGGGCCGACGGGGCGTCGCTCGCCGAGATTGAGGAGGCGCTTGCGACGCATGCTTCCGCGCTCGAGCGCAGAAACGGGACCGGCGAAAGCATTGAGTTTGTGCTCGACGGTGGGAGCGATACGCCTCAGGGCGCGGCGAAGCTGCTTAGACGCGTGCTCGGCGAGGAGCGGTACGCCGAGCTTGTGCTCGAACGAATGGCGTGCTACGCCGGGCCGGAGCGCCGGGCGTATCTTGAGTACTACCGGAGCTTCTGCAAGGCGGGCGTTCGTTACCAGTAGACGCCTTCGTTGTAGAACACGCGCCGGTGGCGGTGGAACTTCTGTAGGTACCGCCGGCGTCCGGCTGCGGCAAAGATGAAACCGAATACAAAGCCCCCGATATGCGCGAAGTATCCGATGTTGCTGCCGACGCCGCCCGCGATCGTGAGCATGCCCGAGAATAACTGCATAACGGCCCACACGCCGACGAAAAGGTACGCCGGGAGCTTTGCGCTCATCAGCAGAAACCCGATCGGGATGATCGTGAGCACGCGAGCCATGGGGTACAAGATGATGTACGCGCCGAGCACCGCCGAGATCGCTCCGGAGGCGCCGATCAACGGCACCGAAAGATCCGGCATAAACAGCGTCTGAGCGAAGGCCGCGACCGCCCCGGCAAGGAAGTAGAAAAAGAAGTAGCGGATGTGCCCCAGGGCGTCCTCGACGTTATCGCCGAACACGAACAAAAACAACATGTTGCCGATGAAATGCACGAAGCCGCCGTGCAGAAACATGCTGCTGAAAACAGTGGGCCAGTGTTCGAGCGGGGCGTCGAAGAAGCGCCCGGCTACAAAGGCGTGCTGCATAATGAAGGCTTCGCTGTGCGACAGCGGCAGCCGCACCTGATGGACAAACACCACAACATTGGCCACGATAAATACCGTGTTCACCAGCGGAAAGGTCTTACTCTGTAGATAGTCTTTGATCGGCAGCACGCAGATCTCCCTCGGCTTCCCGGTTAGAAGCGATTCCCATGATAGCGCGATCCGGCCGCTTCGTCACCTCGGAAGCTGCCGTGAGACGGCGTTTCCGTCGTTTCCCGCGGCTTTTTTCACGAGCGCGCAGTGTGATATAGTGGGCGACTACAAGGAGAACAACATGGGTACACATACATACACAGCTCAGGTAGAACTCGAGCAAGGGTTGCGCTGTCGAGCGACCGCGCGGGAGTTTGAGGTAGTAATGGACGAGCCGAAGGCTCTTGGAGGCTCCGACGCCGGTATGACGCCGCTCGAGCTGCTACTGAGCTCGCTTGG
Source organism: Spirochaetales bacterium (assembly GCA_007126415.1). Lineage (GTDB taxonomy): Bacteria > Spirochaetota > Spirochaetia > DSM-27196 > SLAA01 > B1Sed10-166. The sequence continues at coordinate 16,328 of SLBH01000180.1, read as the reverse complement.
AGGCTGTGTCGCGATAACCGCACGCGCGCACGCCAAGCGCGTCGGCGTAAGTTTGCAAGGATGCAGCGTCACGATAGAGGGTGATCTTGATCCTGCCGGCTTCACGCTCAAGCGTGACGACGTGCGCAGCGGGTTTCAGCAGATACGCGTAAGGATGCAGGTGGAAGGCGAGGCTTCCGATGAACAGATGCGCGAACTCATGGAACTCGTGGAACGCGCTTGTCCGGTTTCGGACAGTTTGCGCGGTGTAACGGTGGTCGCCGAGGCTTCGCGCTCCGCGTGACGGCCGCCTGAGCTCTAATCTGCCGGCCACGCCCTCAGCGGCGGATGGTGCGACGGTACGCAGCGTCGCGGAACACAGCGTCACGGCACAAAGGAGGATATATATGCAGATCGCGGTACTGAGCGATATTCACGACAACATCTGGAACCTCGAGAAGGCGCTTACGCTGGTGGGGCAAGAGAGTGCCGAGCGCCTGTTGTTTCTCGGCGACTTCTGCGCGCCGTTCACGCTAGCTCAGCTTGGCGAGGGGTTCTCCGGTCGTATCGACTGCGTGTTCGGTAACAACGACGGTGATCCGTTTCTTATCACCCGTGTCGCGGCCAACTACGAGCAGGTGCGGCTGCACGGCCCGATCGCCGAGCTCGAGATCGACGGCAAGCAGGTTGCGCTGCAACACTATCCCGAGATCGCCCGCCGACTGGCCGAGAGCAGTGCCTACGACGCGGTGTTCAGCGGGCACGACCATAAGCAGTACCAACAGCAGATCGGCTCGAGCCTTTGGGCCAATCCGGGTGAGGTTATGGGACGCTTCGGTTCGCCGAGCTTCGGTATCTGGGATACCGTTTCCGGTCGATTCCGGCACGTTCCGATTCAATGACCTCGGCATCGCCGGGGAGCGGCAGTTAGAACGGCGGGTAAGGGGTGCAGCAAAAGAGGTTCTACAACGGTAATGTTACAACGCTCGGTAACGGAGGCAGTTTCAGCGGCGAACTTGTCTGCGAGGGTGAGTGGGTCCGGGAGCTGCGGCCGGGTAACGATCGCGGCCCGAGTACCGCTGATGCGCCCGGCGGAGTGACCCGGCGCGGCGAGAGCAAAGCGGTTGATCTCGGCGGCGCGTTCGTGGTGCCCGGCTTCAACGATAACCACCTGCACGCGCTCGTGATGGGCGACCACGCCGCCTACCCGTACCTCGGCGGCTTGGGCGAGCGCGAGATAATCGAGCGACTACACGCGCATTTCGGCGCCCTACGGCCCGGCGAGACGGTGATCGGCTTCGGGTGGGACTATCCGTACTGGCCCGAACCGCATCGTGCAACGCTTGACGCCGTTTTCCCCAATAACCCGGTCGCCCTCTTTCAGTTCTCCGGTCACGGTGCCTGCGTGAACACCTCGATGCTCAAGCAGCTCGGCTTTGACCGTCAGGAAGGCGATCCCCCCGGCGGGCGAATCACCCGCGATCGCTCCGGCTCGCCGACCGGCGTGCTGACCGACGCAGCAGTTGAGCCGCTGCATTACCGCCGCTTCGCCGAGCTCAACCGCCGCCCTCGTCTCGCGCTCGAGCGCTTGCGATTTGCACTCGAGGTGTTCGCGAAGCACGGCATTACCTCGGTACAAGACAACACCTGGAACCCGCTCAGCGTCTGGTGGCTGAACCGCCTGTTTCGCGCCGGTGAGTTGAGCTGCCGTTTCTCGTGTTGGCCAAGCGGCATGCGCAGGCTCGGAACTCTCTCAATGCGTTTTGCGCGCTATCGGCCGGGCTGGATCGAGCCCGGGCCGGTGAAGTACTTTCTCGACGGCGCGTTCTCCACCCGTACCGCCTGGCTGACCGAGCCGTACGAAGGCGAGCCGGAGAACTACGGAACGCCGGTGTTGTACGGCGAAGCTCTGAAGCAGGTGCTGCTGCGTTGCGCGCGCACCCGCAGGCGCGCCGCTTTTCACGCGATCGGCGATCGCGCGGTCAAGGAGTTTCTCAACGTCTTAGAAACGGTGGCCGACCGATACCCGCTACTCACGGCCCTCCGGTTACGGCTCGAGCATGCGCAGCTCATAGACCCCGCGGACGTTCCTCGCCTGCGCGAGCTCGGCGTGCTGATCGCGGCGCAGCCGCACGCGCTTTCCTCGCCCGATAAAGATCGCGCGCTCATCGGTGCTGAGCGCGCCGAGCGGGCGTACCCCTATCGGAGCCTGCTCGACGCCGGGGTGCCGTTGTCGTTCGGCTCGGACGCGCCCGCCGAGGGGAGTATCAACCCGTTCCGCGCGATCCGCTACGCGGTAGAGCGCAGGGGGCCGGAGCGAATCACGGTCGAGGAGGCGCTTCGCTGTTATACGCAGGGCGGCGCGTACGCCGAGGGCGCCGAACAAGAAAAAGGCACGCTCGACCCCGGAATGCGCGCCGATTTCGTGGCGTTGTCGCACAATCCATTGCAGCTGCCGCCCGCGGAGCTCGAGCGCATTCAGGTGCTCGGCACCTATGTCGGCGGCCGCGAGGTATATCGAACTCCGCCGACCGGGAATGTATCGTGAGTGAGCATCAAATGGCGGGGCAGGACCTGTATCGTAATCTATTCGACGCGCTCTACGACGCGGTGATGATCCACGATCTCGACGGCAACATTCTCGAGGTCAACGAGGCCGCGCTCCGAATGTACGGTGCAACGCGCGAGGTGTTCCGTCGTTATACGATGGTTGAGCATTACTCGGCGTACCCCGACTCCGAAGGGCACCTGCAGGAGTATTGGCGCCGTTGCGTCGAGGGTGAGCCGCAACTGTTCGAGTGGCGGGCGCGACGGGCGCATGACGGCAACGAGTTTGACGTAGAGGTTTACCTCTCGCGTGTACGCAACGGCCGGCAGAACCTGATCCTCGCGATGGTCCGTGACATCACCGAACGACAGACGATGGTTCGCGAGCTCCGCCTGTTTCAGCGGGTGTTCGACAACGCGATCGAGGGCATCGCGGTTACCGACGCCGACGGCACGATTGTGTCGGTCAATCCTGCGTTCACGACCATCACCGGTTACAGCGCCGAGGAGGCGATCGGGCAGAATCCACGCATCTTGAAGTCCGACCGCCACGATAAGACGTTTTATCGAGAAATGTGGGATTCGCTGATAACGCACGGCCAATGGTCGGGAGAGATCTGGAACCGTCGCAAGGACGGTGAGGCGTACCCGGAGTGGCTTAACATCACCGCGATCGGGCAAGACGTCTCCGATCCGTTGTACTACGTCAGTGTGTTTCACGACATCACCGAGATGAAGCAGAAGGAGAAGCAGATCCGCTACCAGGCGCTGCACGACGCGCTCACCGGGCTTCCGAATCGTGTGCTGTTCCAGGATCGGCTTCAAGTGTCTCTCAAGCGCGCGCAGCGCGAGCCGTTTGAGATTGCGGTGGTCTTCTTCGATCTCGATAACTTCAAGAACATCAACGATAGTCTCGGACACTCGGCCGGCGATATGCTGCTGCAACAACTCGCGCAACGGCTCGGGCGCGTAGTCCGCAGTCAGGATACGCTCGGTAGGCTCGGCGGCGATGAATTTGTAATGATGATAGCCGCGCCGGAGGTCTCGCGCGTTGCGGTCGATATCGTCGATCGGCTGCTGGGCAGCCTCGAGAAACCGTTTCACATCGACGGACAGGAGCTGTTTGTAACGGTGAGCATCGGTCTGGCGTTCTACCCGAGTGATGCGCGCGATGCTGAAGAGCTTGTGGTAAACGCTGATCTTGCGATGTACCGCGCCAAACACCAAGGCAAGAATCAGTACGAGTTCTACTCAGCCGAGATGAACGCACCGGTGCACGAGCGGCTCGAACTCGAGTTTAATCTGCGCCGTGCGATCGAGCGCGAAGAGTTTTCGATCGTGTTGCATCCTAAGTTCGAGGTTTCCGGACGGCGGTTGACCGGCATGGAAGCGTTGGTGCGCTGGACGCGCCCCGACGGTGAGAACGTGCCGCCGGATAGGTTCATTCCGGTGGCGGAAGACGCCGGTTTGATCGATCGTATCGATATCATGGTGCTCGAGCAAACCTGTGAAGCTGTACGCGAACTCGTAGCCTGTAGCGACGGTGAGCTACGCGTGGCGGTCAACCTGTCCTCTCGTCATCTCTATCACCCGTACTTGGTAGAGCAGGTTCTGGGAGTGTTGCAGCGCACCGGATTCCCGGCTTCGAACCTCGAGGTTGAGGTGACCGAGACCGCGCTGATGCTGGAGATCGAGCGCGCCGCCGCGAAACTTGCCGAGCTGGCCTCGCACGGGATTCACATCTCGGTCGACGATTTCGGAACCGGGTACTCATCGCTGTATTATCTCAAGAAGCTGCCGGTTGATTGCGTAAAGATCGACCGCTCATTTGTGGCCGATCTAGACCACAACTCCGACGACGCCGAGATCGTAGCCGGTATCATTGCGATGGCTCAGAATCTGCAACTACGGGTAGTTGCAGAGGGTGTGGAGACGAAGCAGCAGCTTGAGTATCTGCAACGGCAGGGATGCGACGAGGTGCAGGGCTACTACCTCAGTCGTCCGCTTTCGCCGCCCGAGTTCGAGCGCTTCCTCCTCGAGCGTTCGTGAGCGGTCCCCGCCGTCGTCACAGCAGACGCCGGATAACGGCTTTATGATCCGGAAAGCGGTTCAGCAGCTCCTCGGCGTTAGCCATCGTGAAATCCGCGTACTCGAATCCGGGCGCTACCGTGCATCCCGCCAACGCGAACGACGTCTCGTCGGTGAGATGCACGCCGAACCAGGTCCGGCCGGGAACTACTACTTGATACGACTCGGACCGCGTGTGATCGGCTCCGAGTCGTAACTCGTGATAGCGATCATCGTCGTCGAACACATGGATGCGCACGCCGCTCCCCTCGTAGAAGTGCCATACCTCATCCGAGCATAACCGGTGCAAGCGCGAAACCTGCCGCCCCGGGAGCAAGAAGTAAATTGCGGTTGCGAACGCGCGGTCTCCGCGGTAGCGCTCCGGTAAGGCGTGGTGCGGTAGGCGTTCATCGCTTCGGTAGACCTCGCGGAAGTACCCACCCTCGCGATGCGGCTCGAGTTCGAGATAGCGAATCAGCTCTTCGGCGCGCCGGGGAAGCTCACTCATTGGCGGCTCACTCATTGGCGGCGAAGAGGTGCTCGGCGAGCTCCGCGAAGCCGGTGCCGCCGCGACCTTCGGTCACCCATTGCGGTTCGGCGGCGATGCGGCCGACGAAATCTCGCACGTTTGCTACACCCACCGAGTTTGGGAAGTACCCGAACATCGGCGCATCGTTCGGGGAGTCTCCGCAGAACACAATGCGATCACGATAATCCTCGAGATCGATTCCGAAGACATCCGAGAACAACACCTTGGTCATCGTGAGTTTGTCGTACTCGCCGAACCAACCGTTCACGTGGATAGAGCTGATCTTAGCGTGAGCTCCGGCCTCCTCAAATAACTGTTGAATGCGCTCGATCGCTTCTATCGGAAGCGGGTCAACGTCCTCGGTGAAATCGATCGCGAGGTCGGCTTCGCGGTAGGCTTGATCGGCCGCGATCGCGCAGCCCGGTACCTCGCGCAGGATACGCTCGCCGAGCTTGTTGAGTTTCTCACGGTCGATGCTGCGTTGTGCAGGGTCGCGAAAATACCGCCGGTACATGCGGCGTTCTTCACGATTATAGCGGAAGTACATCGCGCCGTTCTCACCGACTACGCCCTCAACCGGCCACATCCGAGCGATGTGGTCGCACCAACCGGCGGGGCGGCCGGTGATCGGGATTACCGCGATCCCGGTCTCGGCGAGTCTTTCGATTGCGCTGTACGCGCACGCCTCGAGCAGGCCGTCGGTGGTGAGCGTATCATCGATATCGGTGAGTACGTACCGAATTGCTTTGCGATCGGCTGCAGGGAAGGCTGATACGGGCTGCATACGTGTTTGGGTGGTGTTGCTGTGCATACGTTACAAGATCCTTTCTGTGTGTCGGGTCTTTGTGTTGGATTGTTCAGATTGTCTGATCTTCAAGGCGACGCGACTGCACGCGGTCGAGGTGCGCGCGGACGCCCTCGGCCTCGTGCTCTATCCCGAGGTCCTCGTAGAGATGAATTGCGTCTTGATACGATCGCTCAGCATCAGAGAGCTCTTCACGGGCCTCGAGGACTACGCCGTACACGACGTAGGCCTGAGCAAGGCGGCGCATCGATTGCGAGGCCTGCAGGTGGTCGATCGCTTGGCTGACCATGCTGTCGGCTTCATCGAGCCGGCCGAGCTGCAGCAACACCCGTGCGAGCTCGGTACCTGCCATCCCGGCACCCGCCCGTGAGCCGACACCGGCGAAGTTCTCGATTGCATTCTCGAGGTACTCTACCGCGGTGGCCGGTTGGTGCAGATTCACGTAAGTTAGGCCGAGATTGAAGGATGTGTTGGCGTATCCGTGCGGGTTGCCGGACTGTTCGTACTGTTCGGCGGCGCGCTCGTAGTACTCGATCGCGGCTTTGGGTTCTTCGAGCCCGATGTGATAGTTGCCGAAGGTGCGGTAGACGCGTCCAAGGCCGTCGGAATCATCGGCGGAGTCGTAGATGGCCTCGGCGCGCTCCAGCAGCGCAGGTATTTCGTCCATTCTGCCGAGCTTATAGCGAACCATAGCCGCTTCCGCGAGGATATCGGCGAGTAGCATCTCGTCGGATATCTCGTCTTCGCGCGCGAGCACTTGATTGACCGTTGCCAGAGCCGCCTGCAGCATGCCGTATCCGTGCTGGAAATTGGAAAGCGTGAAGCGCGACAAGAGCTCCTCATCGCCGGCCTCGAGCTCGGCGAACGCTCCCGCCGACTGCTCCATCAGTCCCATCGCCTCGCGCACCTGCCCCGACTGATAGCGTATGACCGCGAGCGTTCGGAGCGCCTCGGCGAACGCCTCGGAGCTCGGATTCCCTCGTCCCCGCTCCACCGCGTACTCAAAAGCGGCGATGCCGTCGGCTCCGCGTCCTCGCTCGAAGTAGCGTTGCCCGAGGTTTGCAGCGCCCGCGACTGCGGTGTCGGTCTGTTCGGCGTCGAGACGGGAAAGTGCGCTGTCGAGGCTGCCGCCCGCGAGCTTCTCGGCGAGTGTTTCCGGATCGGTCTCGCCGGCCTGGGCGCCCGCCGATACGAGTACCGCGAGCGCCGTCATGATTGTCACGATACGCACCATTACCTCCTATGCTGCAACGGGCACGGATCCACAGTTACAACCTATCTCTTCTCCGCGAAAAATGCCAGTGGCGTGTCGGTATCGCCCGGTATCGATGCGTCTGAAGCCTCGATATGTGCTATTCTCATGCTGTGACCAGGGGCGTGCCGAGAGGTCAGCGCCGTCCGTGGTACGATCTACGGTTGCGAGGAGGCGTGCAATGCCGGTAGGATTTCGTAGCGCGGCAGCGCTGTGCTTAGCGTGGGTGGTTGCAGCATGGATTCCCGTGTCGCTATCGGCGCGGGGCTCGGCTGAGGATGACGCAAGCGCGCGCCCGGCCTCGGAGCCGTCTCGCATCTCGGTCGGTGCGCAGGGCGAGGTCTCGGCGGTTCCCGATATTGCTACCGTTACGATCGGGGTACGAACCGCCGACCACGCTCTCGAGCGTGCGGAGTCGGAGAATCGACGGCGAATCGAGGCGGTTCTCGGAGCTTTGCGCGAGTTAGAGGTGGAAGACCGAGATATTCGCACTACCGGCTACAGCGTTTACCTTCACCACCCGCCGCGTCACTACCGCGATAATGAGTATCGTGATTCCGAGGGCGATGCCGAAGGCGAACACCGCGTGAGCAACACCGTGCAGGTAACGATTCGCGAGATCGGGCGACTGGGCGAGGTCATAGCGGCCGTAACTCACGCCGGCGCCAATCATGTGGGCGGTATCCGGTTCGAGATCTCCAACCCCGATCAGGTCGCCTCCGAGGCGCGCATCAGCGCGATGCAAGCGGCGCGCGCCAAGGCCGAAGAACTGGCCGCCGTCGAGGGACTGCGCATCGGCCGGGTGCTCAACATCGCCGAACATGAGCCACACGCGCCGCGGACGATGCTCCGTACGGTCGAGACCGAGGCCGACTCGGTTCCGGTAGCTCCGGGTGAGCTCACGCATCGCGTGCAGGTCTCGGTGGGATACGAGTTGTTGCCGCAGTAGTTGTTGCCGCAGTAGTTGTTGCCGCAGTAGTTGTTGCCGCAGTGACGGTCGTGCGATAGAATCTATCGGAACAACGTGGATTCGATGGCGCAAACAAGACCCAAACCGCAACACAGACCGAAATCGCAGGCTCTCCTCTCGATCGCGGCGTTTATGTTCATCGCGGCATTGACGGTGCTCGGCGGATGTGCCGGGCTACCGGAGGCAAAGCCGGAGTGCCCGGTTTCGTTTGCGCGTGCCGCCGATCTCGGCGAGCGAGGCGAGTTACTCGAGGCGATGGACGCGTATCGTGACCTGCTCTTGGAGTACGGCGTCTATCCCGAGGGTATACCGGAGAGCTGCGCTCCGGTGTTTGCCGCCGGGCAGGCCGGCTACGCCGGGGTTCTTCGTGAGTTCGGCGATTACGACGGGGCCGCCGCTGCCTACCGCGAGGCGCAGCGCCTTGCTTCGGAACACACCGAGCTTGAGATCGAACGTCGCGTCTGGCAGCTCGCGGCCGTGGAGCTCGAACTGGACTCGGGGGCTGATGTAGCCGATCTGCGCGAGGAGTTATTTGCGTTTGCACCCCTGCCGGGGCAAGACGGCCCTAAGCTCGAGGCCGCGTTGTTTGCGGCGTGGGGAGCGCTGATGCAGCGGCAGGCCGAGCTTGATCTTGCGGTCTCGATGTATGAGACCGCCGCCGAGCGTGCCGCGCAACTCAACCACCCACCCGAGGCGGCGCGCCTATTGCGGCGTAAGGCTGCGGCGCGCGTACTGCAGCGCGACGACGAGGCCGCGCTTGAGCTCTACCTCGAAGCGTTGTCGTTCGCCGCACGATCTCCGAATCGGGCGCTCGAGGCCGAACTGCACCGCGAACTCGGCCGCGCGCTCGCGCGGCGCAATGAGTTCGACGGTGCGGAATGGGCCTGGGAACGCGCTCTCACCATATACGACAAACTCGAGCGTGCGCCGCTCGACCGAGTCGCGGATATCGAGTTCGATCTCGCGGTGTTGTTCGAGCTCGACGGAAGCCGTGGCAACGCGAAAGACCAGTACCGGCAGGCGCTACAGGCCTACGAAGACTACTTTGAACAAAGCGCCGATTCACGCGTTCCCGAGGATAGTCGCCGGCACGACGATGTCGTCCGCCGCTACCAGGCGGCACGTTTTCGGCTCGGCGAGGTCGCATCGCCTACCAGTGGTGCTTGAAGAAGTTTGCTTCCGACTCGTAGTGAGCCACGAGTTCCTCAATCGCCTGCATCTCCTCGCTTGGGTAAGGGTCAAAGCGCTGAGCAATCGCGACGTTCTCTTCGAGCTCACGGATGCTCGAGATACCGACGATCGCGGTGCTCACCGGAAGCGTGAGTACATACCCGAGCGCTTGCTCCATAGAGGTGATGCCGTCTTCGCGAAACACCCGGCCTACCGCAGCCACCTTCATCGCGATAATGCCGAGCCCTTGCTCCTCGGCGGTTTCGAGCAGCTCATCCTGAAACGGCTTGTAGAATCTATCGGCGGCGTTGAGCGACAGTAAGATGGTGTCGAAGCGGTACTCACGGATACCGCGCAGGAGCACCTCGGGGTCGCGATGGCCGGTGATCCCGATATTCGCGATCACACCCTCGGACTTGAGCCGCTCGAGGGCTTTGACGGCGCCGTCCTCGCCCAGCGCGCGGTCGAGATCCTGGTGTACGCGAATGTTGTGCAGTTGGTAGAGATCAAGGTGGTCGGTCCGCAGTCGCTCGAGGCTTTGCTCGATGAGCCGCATCGTTCCGTCGTAGCTACGCTCGTGCGTCTTGGTTGCGAGGAACACCTCGTCGCGGCGCCGGCGCATGACCTCACCGATGTTGCGCTCGCTTGCTCCGTTACCGTAGCGCGGCGAGGTGTCGATGTAGTTTACGCCGAGATCCAGCGCGCGATTGATGATCTCGGCCGCTTTGTCGCGTTGGTTGGCCATCTCGATCGTGGCTTCGCCTCCAAGACTGAACAGCCCTACCTCCGCCCCGGTTCGCCCGAGTTTGCGTTTCGGAAGGCCGGGTTCCAGGGTATCGGTTTCGCCGTGTGCCGGCGCACCGCCCGGAAGAAACGGAAGCATCCGCCCGAGCGCCAGCGCCGCCGCTCCGCTACCCAGTTGCTTTATGAAGCGTCGTCGCGACTGTGCGTGTGAGTGGTTCATTATTTTAAACAATATCACGGTACGATGCTCCCGTCAAAACCGGCACGGGCTGCCGCAGGCCGCCGGCTCGCCCGACCGCCGGCTCGCCCGACCGCCGGCTCGCCCGGCCCAATTGAGTGAGGTTCGGGAAGCGGTGTAGGATGCGGTCTGCGAATCAAGATCTGCAAATGAACGGGAGGCGGAATGAAGGCCGAGATACTGGCGGTGGGAACCGAGCTGCTGATGGGACATACCGTTAACACCAATGCCGCTGAGATTGCGCGCATGCTTGCCGAGATAGGGGTGGGCGTGTATTACCAGACCGTGGTCGGCGACAACCCTGAACGGCTCGAGGAGGCCGTTCATACCGCGGTCGCCCGTGCCGAACTGGTGGTGGCGTGTGGTGGGCTCGGTCCAACCGAGGACGACCTTACGCGCGAGACGGTAGCGTCGGTGCTTGGGCTCGAGCTTGTGCGGAACGAACGCTGGGCTCAACGGCTCATGCAGTTTTTCGAGCGCCGCGGACGCGTTCCAACCGAGAATAACTTCCGTCAAGCCTTGGTTCCGGTAGGAGCCGAGTTGCTCGAGAACGAGCACGGCACCGCTCCCGGCATCTATCTGACACACCGGGGAGTCACGGTGGTGCTGTTGCCCGGCCCTCCGCACGAGATGCGCGCTTTGATGCACGATCATGTGCTCCCGCGACTGAGCCAAGCGCTCGAGGGTAAGTCCGGAACGGCGGTACTCGTGTCTCGGGTCCTCCGGGTAGTTGGGCTCGGTGAATCTCGGATGGTTGAGGCACTCGAGCCGATCCTGTCGAGCCAGAGTAATCCCACGATTGCACCGCTGGCGAAATCGGCCGAGGTCCACCTGCGCATCACCTCCCGAGCAGAGACGCGCGCCGCGGCCGAGGAACTCAACGAACGCTGCGCTCAGCAGATATACGAGCGTCTGGGGCCCGCGATCTACGGCGAGGACGAGGTAACGCTCGAGGAGGCGGTCGGCCGACTCTTGCGACAGCAAGGGCTTAGCCTCGCAACCGCCGAGTCGTGTACCGGCGGACTGATCGGCCACCGCGTTACCAACGTCGCCGGCAGCTCGGCGTACTATCTCGGGGGCATTGTCGCGTACAGCAACTCGCTCAAAGCGGCCGGTCTCGGCGTAGACCCGGCTCTGATCGAGAGGGATGGGGCGGTCAGCGAGGCGGTTGCGCGCGCGATGGCGACGGGTGTGCGCGAGCGCACCGATGCCGGTGTTGGGCTTTCGGTAACCGGAATCGCCGGCCCGGGAGGCGGAAGCGAAGACAAGCCGGTGGGGCTTACGTATATCGCGATCGCCTCAGCCGCCGAGGTTCAGTGTGTTCGGCGCGAGTTCTGGGGTGGCCGAGAGCAGGTTAAACTGAGAGCTGCCCAAGCGGCGTTAGAGTTTCTCAGACGTCACTTGCTTGGGACGGTTTCCGCCTGAAACCGCGCTGCGAATCACCTCTGCGAGCGATTCGGGCGTTATAAGCCTTCGGAGCCCGTATTACTCGCCGGTATGATACTTGCCGCCGACGGTCTCGTGTTGGGCAAGCGCGTGGTAACGCTCAAGATCGAGCGGGTAATCCCAGGTTCCGGAGTAATGCACCTCTTGGCCGCCGAACCCCGCCTTGAAGCGGTAGAGGCCGTACATTGGGTGGGCGGGATCTCGGCCCGGCGGGATGCCGAACATGTCGTAGCGGATACAGCCGGCCGCTTTGGCTGCCCGGATAGCGTGCCACTGTAGGGCGTAGGCCGGCATCAGGTTTCGTTTCCGAGCACCGCCCGCCCCGTACAGGTAGTACGCGGTGTTGCGGTGATGCGCGACGATGACGCCCGCGAGGAGCTCGCGTTCCTCCCACGCGCCGTAGAGATGTACCGTCGTGCGCTGCTGATTCCGTACGGTCGCGAACAGCTCGCGAAAGTAGTCGTAGTCCTCGCACACGATGCCTTGCCGCTCGGTGGTTTCTCTATAGAGCTTATGCCACTCCGCGAGGTGGTTGACCCCCAGCTCGGTCACCACAACTCCCCGTCGAGCGGCGAGGCGAATGTTGTAGCGCGTCTTCGCTCGCATGCGTGCGAGGATCTCCTCCTCGCCGAGCGTCAAATCGAGTATCACCGTATCGGGTGGGTTGATATCGGTCGGTGCCTTACGAAGGTTGCGCCGGCCGGTGTTGATGTTCATGCGCAGCTCGCGGATGCGATCCTGGGGAGGTCCGAGCCAACTGCCGTCCCGCCCAAACAGCTCAGGCTCGTGCGTGTACGGGCTCGGCCATGGTAGGTCAAAGCGCAAAAAGACGCACGACTCGGGCAGGTACCCGCTGATCGCTCGCGCGGTTGCCTCGAGGGTGGGGCCCCGCTCCTCATCGGTGAGCTCGAGCTCCGGTCCGAACGGAATATGCAGGCTCTCGCTGTCCTGTCCGACCGAACGTGTGAGCCCAAGCAGCGCGATTTGGCCGCGCGGTGTCTCGAGCACGAAGCGCCGGCGGATATGACCGCGACGGCGCTTGAACTCGCCCCACGGGGCGCTCTGCATGAGGTTATTGTTGCCGAAGCGCTCCGAGCGCGCCTCTGCTTCGGTGAGCGGGTGTGCGGTTATCTGCATGAGCTCTTAGGGATCGTAGTACTCAAGTGCGGTCGGCATCAACTCGCGAAGATTGCGCATCCGCGTATCGTCCGCCGGGTGTGTGCTCAAAAACTCGGGAGGTCCGGGGCGGCCGCGTTCTGCGGTCATCCGCCCCCAAAAACCCGGCGCCTCGCGAGGGTCGTACCCGGCCTTCGCCATGAAGATGAGGCCTAGCTCGTCGGCCTCGCTCTCTTGTCGGCGGCTAAACGGCAACAGCACGCCCACCTGGGCGCCGGCACCGTAGGCGGCCAGCCACATATTTCGCGTGCGTTCCGGCCGCTCGCGCATCGCAACCGAGAGTCCGACACCTCCGAGTTCCGCGAGCAACGTTTGGCTCATGCGCTCGTTGCCGTGTTCGGCCACCGCGTGCGCGATTTCATGCCCCATCACGACCGCAAGCCCGGCCTCGTCGCGTGTCACCGGTAGAATGCCCGTATAGAACACGACCTTGCCGCCGGGCATGCACCATGCGTTTACCGCGTCGTCCTCAACCAGGCGAAACTCCCAGTCGTAGCCGCGTAAGTGGTCGGCCTTGCCTTGGTCTCGCAGGTAGTCCTCGACCGCGCCGGCGATGCGGTTGCCGACCCGCTCAACCATCGCAGCTTCCGGCGTGCCGGTTATGACCGGGTGCTCGCCCAGAAACTGATCGTACTGCGAGTAACTCATCGCCAGCAGCTCGCTGCGCGGAATGAGATTGAGCTGCCGTCGCCCGGTAACCGGAACCGTGGTGCACGCAACAATCACGACCGACGCCACGAGCACAACAGCCGTGAGCGCCTCAAACCGGAGTCTTGTCTTCACCGCGTTGTCTCCCTGAAACGTATGCTATGGCGGCGCCGGCGTGCTGTCAAGCAATTCCGCGCCCGTGCCGATTCCGGCGCCCGGCGATCGGCGGGCGGTGATCGGCGGGCGGGACTTGCAGCAACCGGGAGCCGAGGTTACGGTAAGAGCGTTGTTGACGCGCGATGGTGACGAACCCTACCAAGGAGAGGCTGATGAGCTTAGAGGCAACCAAAACCGAGAAGCTGTACTACATCGATCCCGAGCGCCTGGAGTTCGAGGCTACCATAGTTGAGGTCGATCGTGACGAGCACGGCTCGGTGATCGCGCTCAACCGCACCGCGTTTTATCCTGAGGGGGGTGGGCAGCCGGCCGATCGCGGCACGCTGAACGGCGTTACGGTGCGCGATGTTCAGAAACGCGACGGCGTAGTCTATCACCACCTGTCGGACGACGGCGCGAGAACGTTTTCCCCGGGAGAAACCGTGATCGGAGAGATAGACGGCCGGCACCGCTTTGAGTATATGCAACAACATACCGGGCAGCACGTGATATCGGCGGCGTTTCATCGATTACTGGAGTTCGCTACCGTCTCGGTACATCAGGGTGAGTCTTATACCACCGTGGAGCTCGCGACCGAAGCGATAGAACCTCATGAGTTAGCGGAGGTGCAGGAGCGCGCGAACGAGGTGATTCGCGAAGACCTTCCCGTGACCGCGGTTGAGGTTTCGGACGACGAGCTTGATGCGTTTCCGTTACGGCGTGAGGCGAAGGTAGAAGGCGTGGTGCGCGTTATCCGGATCGGCGAGTTCGACTGCGCCGCCTGCGGAGGCCTGCACGCCGAGCGCACCGGTTTGCTGCAGCTTGTAAACTGCGTGGGAGTCGAGCGCATCCGCGGGCGCGTTCGCACGGTCTGGAAGATCGGTAATCGCGCGCTCACCGACTACGCTGAGAAGACCTCCGTGGTCAATCAAGTTGCGGCGCTGTTTTCGGCACAGCAGCACGACCTCGTCGAGAAAGCGCAGAAACACCTCGATGATGCAGGAGAGCTGCAGCGGCGCCTTGGGGAGACCGAGCGCCGGCTGGCAGGCGAGCTCGCCGCACGGCTGCGCCGGGAGGCCGAGAACGGTGCCGAGCCGCGCCGGGCTGGAGAGCCGCTCGTCATCACCGACCTGTTTCGTGACGAAAGCGCGAAGTTCATGCGTGCCGTTGTCGACCGGTTGATCGATGAGCCAGGGACTGCGGTGTGCGTCGTGAACCAGGCGGGGGAAGAGCTTCGCTGGTGGATCGGCGTCTCGGACGATTGCGCCTTTGAGTTCGATCAGCACCGAAGCCGGCTTCTGGCTCCGATTTACGGCAAAGGCGGGGGGCGCCGACCGGTCTGGCAAGGTGCAGGAACCGAAGGCGATCCGGCCGGCGACCGAGGTGCTGCTCGAGATCGCGACGTCGGAAACGGCGTGTCGAAGCTGTTCGAGGAGTTTCGAACCGCGCTTCGCGGCGATCGGTAGGGCGGCAAGACCAGGTATTAAATATCTGCAAAGCTTCGACAAGCTTCGATACTCGTTGACACGGAACCGCCGATGACTCATGATCATGCCCAGGGCGAGAGGCGGACGCTAACATGTCGGAGGGTAGAGTATGAAGCGGATCATTGTGTTATTGATTGCGATAGTGTTCTTTGTTGGGGCGTGCGCGACTCACGTGCACACCGTAGGTGATGGACCTCAAAGCGGCCGCTCGTCCGAGGATCGGCAGTGGTACGTTCTTTGGGGCCTCGTTCCGATTAACGATGTCGACTCGGCCGAAATGGCCCGGGATGCCGAAGACTACGAGATTAAGACCGAACAAGATATCCTCGATATTGCGATCTCGGTCTTCTTGGGCTGGACCAGCATACACGCCCGGACTGTTACGGTCACGGAGTAACGATGCATATGTCCGATCTCTCGCCCTTTTCCGTTTCTACCTCTTCTATGTTCGGCCGGCGAATCACCTCGAGACTACCGCGTTGCCGGCGGTTCGGGCGTTCGGTCGATGTCGCTCGCCGAGTTCTGGGTCTCGCGGCTGTAGCGACGATTGTGCTGATATCCGCTTGCGAGGCACGTGACGACCCCGAGGCTCGGCTCGAGGAGCAGTACGAGGAGCTGACCTTCGAGGTCAACGACGATCTGCTTCAGGATGCTGATGCCGTTGAGGAGCTCGGGGTTGTGTATCGCGTGCCGGAGGGCTGGGTGGAGCTCGATGATCGTCGGCGCGAGGTTTTCGGCTCACGGGTATATCCTTTGCTGCGCGGTGACGGCGCGGAGGAGCCGCTGCGCCTGCACCTCGATCCGGTGAGCGGAAGTCTGTACGTGATGACTGCGCTCGACGGCGAGGCCGAGGACAGGGCGTCGGCGGCGTACGAGCGCCATGACGCCGCCGGCTACGATCCCGAGTTCACCGAGTTCTCGAAAGACGGGTTTATCGTTCGTCAGGTCATGTTTCAGGCCGGAACCACCGTGGTGTTTCAGCTGTTCTTCTCGGGTCCGGCGGCGGCCGGAGAGGCGTTTGAACTCGGGTTCTTGATTCCGCGCGAAAACTACGAATCGGTCGCGCGCGTGATCGAGTCCGCGATCGGCGCAATTCAGGAAGGCTGAGCGCCGG
>SLBH01000231.1 GCA_007126415.1 Spirochaetales bacterium | reverse complement strand
CCGCCGCGGCCCGGCGCGCGGCCGAGGCGCTCAGCGGGTTTCGTGAGCCTCCGGTCGGGGCCGAAGCCGTTCTCGAAACTCTTGCGTTGAAGCAGAGCAGGCTAACGCCGAGCGGCGCGGTACACGAAACAATTGCCGGCGCGCACCTCGGCGCCGAACGCTGATATCGTGCTACAGGTTCGGGCGTTCGGGCGGCAGTACGGCACCATTGCATGGTCCATGGTCGCATAGTCGCCCGCCGCGGCATCGGTGCGCCGCCTGCCCGCCGCGGCTCAATCCTCGGCTTCGGCGTACAACGGGTGAATCCGGCGCCGGTAGTGCTCGTACTGTTCGCCCGCGTGGTACGACGAACGCACGAGCGGCCCGGCTTCGCAGTGCGAAAACCCCCGCCGGAGCGCCTGCTCGCGTAAGCGTGCAAACTCCTTCGGTTCGTAGTAGCGCTCGACCGAGACGTTGGTACGCGCCGGCTGCAGGTACTGCCCGAGATTCAACACCGATACACCGACCGACCTGAGGTCGTCCATCGTCTCGAGTATTTCATCCTCGGCCTCGCCGAGCCCGAGCATCATGCTCGACTTTGTGCTTCCGTCCGGGTCGAGCTCCTTCGCGATCCGCAGGAACTCAAGCGATCGCTCGTAGGTAGACCGTGACCGAATCCTCGGCGTAAGGCGCTTGACCGTTTCGATGTTGTGGCTCATCACCTCGGGCCGGGCATCGGTGACGCGCGCGATGCTTTGACGGTCCGCCATAAGGTCGGACGCCAGCACCTCAACCGAGCACTCCGGCGCGCGCTCGTGCACCGCCTCGATCGTCTCCGCCAGTATCTCGGCACCACCGTCGGCAAGATCATCGCGATTCACCATCGTGATCACGACATGGCGAAGCTCCATCGCGGCAACCGAGGTCGCGAGGCGCTCAGGCTCACCGGTGTCTACCGCGCCCGGCACACCGGTCTTTACCGAACAGAACCGACACCGGCGGGTACAGATGTCGCCGAGGATCATAAATGTCGCGGTGCGGTGTTCCCCCCAGCACTCGTGAATATTCGGACAGCGGGCCTCTTCGCAGACAGTATTCAACCGCCCATCACGAACGAGCCCTTTAATATACTTGTAGTTGTTATTGGTGTTGAGCTGGACCTTGAGCCATTCGGGCTTGCGTCCGACACCGCTCTTTGCCGATATATCGTGCTTCATAGCAGAACTAACTCCTTTCAGGTAATTAACTGTACCGTATTGCTCGGAAAAATGAAAGGGCGTGGACGCGCGCGTGAACGCGCAGCCGTGTGCAGAAAGCCGTCGTGAGCGCCGCAGCCGCCCCACGCGGAGCACTCAGTGCAGAGCCGCCCCACACACCCCACGCAGAGCACTCGGCGCAACCGGCGCGGGCCGTTGAGGCGCCGTAGGAGGTTCCAAGCTCGGGCTCCGTCGTTTCTTGACTTGTTCCGTCAGTAATTTATAATGGTACGAGATCATCATGGTGGTAGTATGCAAGGCACCGTAACCCGCGGTATAGCAACAGTCCTCGAGCGACGCGAGCTTTCAAATCGATGCTACGTGCTGCGACTCGAACGCAGCACGATCGGGCGGTTCGAGCCCGGGCAGTACATCGTCATTGGCCCCCAAAACTCCACCGACAGGCGCGAGTACTCGATTTATTCCACCCCCGATGACCCGTTTCTCGAGGTTCTGATCAAGGAGGTGCCCGAAGGCGCGGTATCGCGTGCGCTACATGCCGTTGAGCCCGGCGATTCGGTCGCGGTTGAGGGGCCGCTCGGGTTTTTCACGATCGCACCTGAGCACCGCGGCACTCGAGATTTCCTGTTCATCGCAACCGGAACCGGGATCGCTCCGTTTCACTGTTTTGTGTTCGCGTATCCCGAGCTAAACTACCGGATTCTGCACGGGGTGCGTTACGCCGACGAACGGCACGAGCATCACCTCTACAAGCCGGAACGCTATACCGCCTGCCTCACCGGTGAAGCGCTCCCCGAGTCGCACCACGGGCGCGTCACGCAGTACCTTGCGCAGCTCTCGGTGGCGCCCGAGACCCTCTGTTATCTTTGCGGCAACTGCGATATGATCTTCGAAGCGTTCGATATTCTCCAGCGCCACGGCGTAGACCCACAGAACCTGCACGCCGAGGTATACTACTGAAAACACATACCCAACACCGGAAATGCATATGGCTATGACGTACCACGTACTGCAACTAGGTTGCCAGATGAATATATCGGACGGCGAGCGTCTGCGCACCGTCCTGGAAGAGATGGGATACCGTTACACCGAGGACGAAGAACAGGCCGACCTATTGGGAGTGGTGGCGTGCTCGGTACGGCAGAAGGCGATCGACAAGGTGTACTCGCGCATCCACAAATGGAACCGCTGGAAGCGCGAGCGTTCGCTTCTCACCTTTGTAACCGGCTGCATCCTGCCGGCCGATCGTGAGAAGTTTCTCGACCGTTTCGATCTGGTGTTTGCGATAACCGAGCTGCCGCAGCTCCCCGATCTAATTCGCGAGTATGGAGTTGTCACCGAAGCATCGCTGCGTTCGGCCGAACGCTCCGCATTCGACCAACTCGCCTCTCAGTCGTCCTCCGGCACCGCGCCGACCGAGTACTGGAAGATTGCGCCCAGCCACGGCTCGCGCTTCGAAGCGTACGTCCCGATACAAAACGGCTGCGACAAGTTCTGCAGCTTCTGTGCCGTACCGTATACCCGCGGTCGAGAGGTCTCCCGTAGCTCAGACGAGATTCTCGCCGAGATCTCGGAACTCCTCGGGCGCGGCTACCGCATTATCACCTTGCTCGGACAGAACGTGAACTCCTACGGCCTCGACCGCCCCGGAGAGGAGCTGAGCTTCGCCGAGCTCCTCGATCGCGTCGGCCGGATCGGCGAACATACTCCCCACGAGTTTCGCGTTTACTTCACCTCGCCGCATCCCCGCGATATGGACACCAAGGTGCTCGAGACGATCGCGCGCTACCGATGCCTCGGCAAGCAGATTCACTTACCGTTGCAATCCGGCGATGACAAGGTCTTGATCGCGATGAACCGCAAGCATAGCCTCGACCGCTATCGCGAGGTTGTCGCTGAGATCCGTCGGATCCTGCCCGATGCAACACTGTTCACCGATATCATCGTGGGCTTCCCGGGAGAGACCGAGCAGCAGTTCGCGCGCACTGTCGAGGCGCTGCGCGAGTTCGAGTACAACATGGCCTATATCGCGATGTACTCGCCGCGCCCGGGCGCTCGCAGCGCCCGCAGCGAAGACGACGTCCCGACCGTCGAAAAGAAGCGCCGCTTGCATAAGCTCACCGAGGAGCTACAACGCATCTCCGAAGCCTACAACCGCTCATTGATCGGTAACACCGTAACCGCGTTCGTGGAGGGCGACGACCGGAAACCGGGCTACCTGAGCGGCAAAACCGAGGGACGACTCGTGATCAGGTTTCCAAGCGACGACCGCGAGCTTATCGGCGGGTTCGTAACGCTGAAGGTCACCGACTGCGCCCCGCTTTCGTTAGAGGGCGTGCTTCTCGGGCGATATGAAGGCGAAGGTAGGCAACTCGGCAGCGCCGGCGCCGCCGCTCGGCAGGGCTCCGTCGGGGCCCCGAGGGACCGCAGGACGCACAGCGTGGCGTTCCGGACGCTCGGGTGCAAGCTCAACCAGTTCGAGACCGAGGCGCTCGCGGCGGAGTTCGTGAAAGCCGGTTACCAGGTAGTGGAGGACGGCAAAGCCGATTGTCGAGTCGTGAACACCTGCACCGTAACCGCAAAAGCCGACCGCAAGTCGCGCAACACCATCAACCGCGCGTTGCGTGCTTCGGCGGATGAGGAAGCCGTTGTGGTCGTCACCGGTTGTTTTGCAGAGTCTTATCGAACGGAGCTTGAAGAAAGCGGCGTGACGTACGTGGTAGAAAACGACCGCAAGCGAAACGTGTTTGAGCTCGTAGACGCGCATTTCCGCGGCGAGGTACTGCATCCCAACCAACTCGAGCGCGACGTGTTTTCGTACAGCGTCGGCACGGGGATGTTTCGGACCCGAGGCATGTTAAAGGTTCAAGACGGCTGTGACAATTTCTGCAGCTTCTGCGTGATTCCGCACGTTCGCGGACGCGCCGTCAGCCGCCCGGTCCCGGAGATTCTCAGCAATTTGGAAGCCTCGCTCGCAGCAGGGTATCGTGAGATTGTGCTGACCGGGGTGAACATGACCCGCTACCGACACAACGATATCGCGTTCTCGGGAATGCTCGAGCGTGTTCTAGAGACGCCGGGAAAGTTCCGGGTGCGTATTTCCTCGATCGAGCCCGACTCGCTAGACGACCGCTTTTTCGATTTGCTCGCGCATCCCAAGCTTTGCCCGCACCTGCACCTTTGTTTACAAAGTGGTAGCGAGCGCGTGCTGCTGGAGATGCGACGACAGTACACCGCAGCAGGGTTTCGCAAGATCGTCGACCGCATCCGCGCGCAAAATTCGCGGTTTAACCTTACTACCGATGTTATCGTCGGCTTTCCCGGCGAGTCTGCACAAGACTTCGCCGAAACCGCCGCGTTCTGCCGCGAGCTCGAGTTTAGCCACGTACACACCTTCCCGTACTCACCACGGAGCGGTACGCGCGCGGCGCGGCATGCCGAGCAGGTCCCCAACGTGATCAAGAGGCAGCGCGCAGCCGAGATTCGCGAAATTTCCGAGAGCAATCGCGTACGGTATCGCCGCGGTTTCACCGGGTATAGCCAGCAGCTTCTTCTCGAACGACCGGCGCACGAGAGCTCTCCCCAGGCAGACTCCCGAGCGCCCGAGGGTTCCACGGGCGCGGCGGATCAGACACCGCGGCTTCTCGGCCACGGGTACGGCGAGCATTACGTACCGATCGCGTTGTACGGTATCGGCGGCTCGGCGGAGCGCTCTGGATTTCGAGCCGCTCCCAACACCTTTGTTGATGTGACGATCTCGGGCCTCTCGAACGATCCGGACCCGGTTCTGGAAGCCGTGCCCAGCTGAGGCTCCTCGACAACCCGCGTTGGGGCGGGGCCGCACTCGCCGGGAACGGCCGATCGCCGGGAACGGGCGATCGCCGGAAGTGACCGATCTCCGGTAGAGGCCGATCGCGAGCGCTTGACAAGCACGGCATAATTGCTTACCACATTACTAATGCTTTATAGGAGGTCAGCATGGCCCAGTACATAACGCTTTCGGACGGTGCGCGCCGGCAGTTACGGAGTTTGCAGGTCTCACGGGATAACGCGCTGCGGCTCTGGGTGGAAGCCGGCGGCTGCTCCGGCATGAGCTACGCCGCCGCGATCGATCCCACTCGCTCTCCCGAGGATACCGTGCTGTTCGAGGACGAAGAGATCTGCGT
>SLBH01000320.1 GCA_007126415.1 Spirochaetales bacterium | reverse complement strand
CCTGTTGCGAAGATAGCGCCCTTCACCTCTTCGAGATGGCTCTCAGGTATGTAGAAAATGAGCTGATACATGCCCCACTGTAGCGGGGATTGTTGGAATCGCGCAACAGCGTGCAGCAACACCGGCGTGCCGCAACAGCGCGCTCCCCCGGCGCGCCGAGCATGGCTGCGCGGGGCCTCGTTGCCTGCTCGAGCGGGGTGTGATGGGCTGTAGTACGTTCCGGCGTCCGCCTGACGACCGAAAAAACGGAGCAACAAAAACGGAGCAAATACTTGACAAAACCGCTTTACTTCATCAAATTATGGGGTATACTGATTAAGTAGCTCACGTGGGTTACTTAATCTAAACATTAGGGGAGCTTATGGCACTGACCGAGAATCAAATAACTCGCTACTCGCGTCACATCCTACTCCAAGGAGTAGGCGGCGTAGGGCAGCAAACCCTGCTTAACTCGCGCGTCCTGGTGGTCGGCGCCGGAGGGCTCGGCTCGCCGGTCTCGCTGTATCTGGCGGCCTCGGGCGTCGGCACAATCGGCGTGGTTGACGCGGATGAAGTAGAGCTCAGCAACTTGCAGCGGCAGATCGCACACCGCACCGACGATATCGGTCGCGCCAAGGTAGCCTCGGCTGCCGCCGCAATTGCGGAAATCAACCCCGACGTCACGGTCGAACAGCATCCCTACCGCCTCAACGTCGACAACGCGCTGGAGCTGGTCTCGAGTTACGACTTCGTTGTTGAAGGCACCGACAACTTCCCCACCAAGTTTCTGGTGAACGACGCCTGTGTGTTTGCGCAGAAGCCGTTTTCGATCGGCGGGATCCTGCGCTTCCAGGGCTCGACGATCACACACACCCCGGGCTCGGCGTGCTACCGGTGCGTCTTTCGAAACCCACCGCCCAAGGATGCCGTACCCACCTGTTCGCAGGCCGGGGTGTTCGGCGCAGTTGCAGGCATGCTCGGTACGGTGCAGGCGGCCGAAACGGTGAAGTATCTGCTGGGCATCGGTGAGTTGCTGACCGACCGGGTGTTGTCTTTCGACGCGTTGACGATGGAGTGGCGGCGCGCCTCGGTTTCGCGGGATCATAACTGCCCGGTGTGCGGCGATAGCCCGAGCATTACCGAGCTTGTCGAGGCCGAGCAGCCGAGTTGTGCGTTGCGCCCGGGGGAGACCGCAGGCCACGAAGCCGAAAACAACAAAACCGCAACCGGCGAGCCGGCCGGCAGAGACAGGCCGTGAAACGGAGGTAGAGAACGATGACGAGCAACGCCTTTTCGGTCTTTGCACGTGGAGTGATCGCCGGCGCCACGGCGCTCTTGTTAGGGGTCATCGGCTGGGGCTTCCTTTCGGGTGAACTGGGGTCCGCGGGGCCCCTGGTTTTGGGCGACCCGTTCGGGGTCGCGCGCGGCGCAAGCGGCGATCTCGAGGGCGAGGATCTCGAGGGTGGTGTTCTTGTGCAGGATGAGCGCGCCGACACGATCTGGGTGTTTGACCCAGTAACCGGAGATCGCCGTGGGGAAATCGCGGTTGCGCGTCCGTTCCTCGAGATGGTGCCGACCCCCGGCGGTGTCTCGGTGTTTACCGTCGTGGAGGGAGCCGCCGAACTCGAGGTCTATAGTACCACCGAGTATCATCACGAAGCCACGATCGAGCTCGAAAGCGAACGTCTCGGTGCCGGCGCGCAAACCGAGCACCTGCTGTTCTCTGAGAACGGCGATACGCTGTTCGTCACCTGGAGAAACTCGCCGGTGGTGTCGGTGTACTCGCACTCGATGCGCGAGCTGAGCTTGCGGCATGAGTTCGAGATTCCCGAGTCCTCGGGGCCCCTGCTCCGCAATCGCCGGGCCACGCGCCTCTACCGCTCAACGCCCGACGGGCCGGCGGTGGTGTTCGCGCGTAACGGCGAGCTGCTCGAGACAATTTCCGCGAGCCCCGCGGCCTGGCGCTTTAACTCGGGCTACACACACCTCTGGGGGGTAGATGAACACGGCGGGGTGCAGCTCGTTGAGGAGCGCACGAGTCGGCTCGCACAACCCGATTTACCGTCGGCTGCCGAGGGTGAGCCGGTATTTGCAAGCGGAGCTGAAACCGCGTTCGTTTTGAGCAGCGGAGGCCGGCGCGTAGCGGCGTTCGAGTCGCGAACCGGGCGGCTCATTCGTGAGATCGAGCTACCGAGCGCCGCGACGCATCTCGTGTCGTCCGGCGCGGGAACGGTTTGGGCGGTAGACGAGCACGGTGAGGTGTCGGTGATAGACCCTAGCGTACCGGCGCTACAAGAACGCTTTGCGCTGCAAGACGCCGTGCCGAAGACGGTTGTGAGCTCGATCGTCCAACGCGAGGGTAGTTTTGCATGCTTCTGATCTTGTCATCTCGTGATCTTCGAGGCGTTTTTTTCGAAGGCGTTCATCAGGGAGGGGTTTCCATATGATTATCGCAGCGGCATTGGCTCTTGGCCTGCTACTCGGATACGCGTTACAACGCGGCGGCTTCTGTATGAACACCGCGTTTCGAAGCTTCGTGTACGAGAAGGACCGCAGCCTCGTTCGTGCCTGGATCCTGGTGCTCGTGATAAACATCATCGGTGTGCAACTGCTCACCGAGCTCGGTGTCTTGTACCCGCAGGTTGCGCCGTTCTTTTGGCCGGCGATTATCCTCGGCGGGTTCGTGTTCGGTGTCGGCATGGTGTTGGCGGGCGGTTGCGCGAGCGGGACCTACTATCGCTGTGGCCGCGGGATGCTCGGCTCGACCGGAGCGTTGCTGGGGTTTGCGCTCGGCACCGCGGTGGTTGACGGCGGCGCATTGCTCGGGCTGCAGCGCGTTCTGCGCGCGCCGACGCTCGACGTCGGGGGTCGCGAGGCAACCGTGTTCAACCTGCTCGGCATTGAGTCACTCGGCGCGCGCTGGGCGCTGCTGGGTGCGTTGGCGGCGGTTGCGGTCTTCTGGCTTGCGCGCGCGCCGAAACAGCGTTTTGTGATCGGGTGGGGCTGGATGCGCACCGGTGCAGCGGTGGGGCTGCTTGCGCTCGCCGCCTGGCTGGTATCGGCCTTGGCGGGGCGCGAGTTCGGACTTTCGTTCACGCAGCCCACCGTCGCGATAACGCGCTTTCTGGTTGCCGGCGACAGCTCGGGGATCAGCGTCGCGTCGTATATGGTTATCGGGGTGCCGATCGGCGCGCTGCTCGCGGCCAAGGCGGCCGGTGAGGCGATACTCAGGTTGCCGGAACCTCGTACCTTGCTCAGGCAGTTCGGTGGTGGCGTTACGATGGGCGGCGGCGCGTCGATCGCCGGCGGCTGCAATATCGGCCACAGCATCACCGGCGTCTCTACGCTCGGGATCGGCGCCATAGTGGCCACGGTGTTCATTATGATCGGCTCCTGGGCGATGACCTGGGCGGTGTTGCGCAGCGAACGTGGCCGAGCGTGACGAGCAGACCGAGCGTGACGAACGCGACGAGCGTAGCCGTCACGCAGAAACAGAATCCACATGCACAGGAGGTGCATCTATGAGTAATGGAGCTACGAATCGAGTAATACGGAAGCCTCTGGCGATCTCGGTGATCGCAGCGGCGACCGTGACGATATTGGCGGTCGCAGCCGGGTTTGCAACCGGAGTGATCGGGCCTCAGCGAGTTGATATCGCGAGAACCGCGCCCGACGAGATTCTCGTAGGCCCTGAGTGGCTCGCCGAGCGTGCCGACGAGGTCACGATTATCTTCTACGGCGGTGGTTTCGACGGCTTCGCCGAAGGCCACATCCCGGGGGCGGCGCACCTCCCGCGCGAGGCGGCCTGGGATACGATCGACGGGGTCCAAGGAATGCTCCCTGACCCGCATGTTGTTGCCGCCGATCTCGAGGAGGCCGGCGTCTCAAGCGACCGGCCGGTAGTGGTGTACGACGATGGAAACGGCCTCTGGGCCAGTCGACTGTTCTGGGCCCTTGAGTATCTCGGTCACGAACAGGTGCACGTGCTCGACGGCGGCGCGACGGCCTGGACCGAGGCAGGCTATGAGCTCTCGACCGAGATCAGCGCCCCGTCGCGCGGACGTTTCGAACCCGCGCCGCGTTCGCAGCTGATTGCCGATCGCGAGTACGTTCTCGATCAGCTGAACAATGAGCAACTCACGGTTCTCGACACCCGCTCGCCGGACGAGTTTGCAGGCGTTGACCTGCGGGCCGAGCGAGGCGGGCACATACCCGGCTCGCGCAACATCGACTGGGTGAACAATCTCGCCGAGAGCGGCGGTTTCAAACCGATTGAAGAGCTCGCCGAGCTCTACCGCGAAATCATCGACGGCGAGCACGGCAGCGAAGCGGTGACGCTCTGCCAAACCGGGGTGCGCGGGGCGCACACCTATCTGGTGCTGCGCGTGCTCGGTGAGGAGCGCGTGCGTGTTTACGACGGATCATGGGCCGAATGGGGTAACGATGCCGACCTTCCGGTCGACACCCTATAGCGCCCGGCAAATAAGGAGGACAAAGATGTCGAACGAAAACAATGCAAGAAACAACTCGCCGGCTGCGGCCGGCGGCCCCAACGCGGACTCGGCCGGCGACCGGGTGCTGCACCTCACCAACGAGGTCTGCCCGTATACATTTGTGAAGAGCAAGCTTGCTCTTGAGGAGGCGGCCCCGGGATCGATCCTGGAGATTCATCTTGGCAACAGCGAGTCGGCCTCAAACGTGCCGCGCTCGATAGAGCTCGAGGGGCACGAGGTGCTCGGTATCGACCAGCCGGAGGCCGGCCACTGGGTGGTAACGGTGAAGCGCGCCTGAGCGGCGGCGACTCCGCCGGAGCCGGCAAGAGATACAACAAGATTTACAACAAGAGATAGGGAGGACAGCGATGCATCTAACGATCAACGGAAAACCGGAAGAGGTGACCGGCGAGGAGCTTACGGTGGTGGAGTTGCTGAAGGCGAAGGATGTCGAGATGCCGGATATGGTCTCGGTACAACTCAACGGCCAAATACTCGAGCGCTCGGCATTCGACTCGACCACGGTCAAGGACCAGGATACGGTAGAGTTTCTCTACTTCATGGGTGGAGGCGCGGAGTGATCACGATCTCACAGGAGTTGCTCGACGAGATCGCCGCACAGGCGAAACGTGAAGCACCGAACGAGGCCTGCGGCTATATCGCGGGCCTCGATGGTGTCGCCCATGAACGCTACCCAATGACAAACATCGACGCGAGCCCGCAGCACTTCTCGTTTGCACCCGAGGAGCAGTTTTCGGCGCTCAAGCGCGCTCGTGCGGCCGGCCTTGAGCTCATCGCGGTTTACCACAGCCATCCCGAGACGCCGGCGCGCATGTCGGACGAGGATCTCCGCCTCGCGAACGATCCCGAGACGCTCTATCTTATCTACTCCATTCCCGAACAGCGCATTCGGG